>JABDNC010000261.1 GCA_013001165.1 Erythrobacter sp. | reverse complement strand
AGGACGATATCCCGAACATGATCCTGCTGCCCCGCGCAGCGGACGAGCTGGAAATCCCCTTCGTCGCCAGCGGTGGCATGGCCGATGGTCGCAGCCTCGTGGCATCGCTCGCCATGGGCGCGGACGGCATGAACATGGGCACGCGCTTCATCGCGACCAAGGAAGCGCCGGTTCACGAGAACGTGAAGAAAGCGATCGTCGCAGCCTCCGAGCTCGACACACGCCTTGTCATGCGTCCGCTGCGCAATACCGAACGCGTGATGACCAATGACGCGGTCGAGGAATTGCTCAAGATCGAGAAGGAGAAGGGCGCCGACCTCAAGTTCGAGGACATCATCGAACAGGTCGCGGGCGTCTATCCGCGCATCATGACCGAAGGCGACATGGATGCAGGCGCATGGTCCTGTGGCATGGTGGCAGGCCTCATCAACGACATCCCGACCTGCCAAGAACTGATCGACAACATCATGAGCCAGGCCGAGGAAATCATCACCCAGCGCCTCGCCGGTTTCCAGAACGCCTGAGGGACTGACCCATGCTCGATACAAGCAAGCGCTTCGCCTACAATGATGACCACGAGGCCTTCCGCGACACGGTGCGCAAGGTCTTTGCCGAACACATGGTCCCCTATCTCGACAAGCACGAGGAAGAGGGCATCGTCGGCCGCGAGGCATGGAAGGCGCTGGGCGAAGCTGGCATGCTCTGCCCGACCGTTGCCGAGGAGAACGGGGGGCTCGGCCTCGACTTCGGCTTCAATTGCGTAATTGCCGAAGAACTGAGCTACATGGGTTCTTCCGCCGGTTTCACTTTGCAGAACGACATCACGGTCAACTATTTCGAACGCCTCGGCACCGACGAGCAGAAAGCGAAATACCTTCCGGGCATGGTGTCGGGCGACATCATCACGGCCATCGCCATGACCGAACCGGGCGCAGGTTCGGACTTGCAGGGCGTGCGCACCACGGCCAAGCTCGATGGCGACCAGTGGGTCATCAATGGCTCGAAGACTTATATTACCAACGGCCAGAACGCCGATTGCGTGATCGTGGTCTGCAAGACCGACCCTTCGCAGGGTGCGAAGGGGACCTCGTTGATCCTCGTCGATGCGGGAACGCCGGGCTTCGAGCGCGGGCGCAATCTCGACAAGATCGGCCAGCACGCCGCCGATACATCGGAGTTGTTCTTCAACGACTGCCGCGTGCCTAAGGAAAACCTCCTTGGAGGGGAAGGCCGAGGCTTCATCCACTTGATGGAGGAGCTTCCGCAGGAACGTCTGTCCATCGCCGTCGGTGCGCAGGCGGGGGCGCAACGCGCTTTCGACGAGGCGGTGAAGTTCACCAAGGACCGCAAGGCATTCGGCAAGACCGTGTTCGAATTCCAGAACACCAAGTTCACTCTCGCCGATCTGGCTGCCAAGCTGCAGGTCGGCTGGGCGCATCTCGACTGGGCGATCCAGCGTCACTTGAAGGGCGAGCTGACCACGGACGAGGCGAGCGCTGCCAAGCTGTGGCACACCGACCTCCAGTGGGAATGCTGCGATGCCGCGCTCCAGCTGCATGGCGGGGCAGGCTACATGAATGAATATCCCATCGCGCGGCTTTGGCGCGATGCCCGCGTCCAGCGCATCTATGGCGGCACGAACGAGATCATGAAAGAAGTCGTCAGCCGCTCAATCTGAGGAGAGTACTATGACCGATCCGCTCGACTATTCAGGCAAGACCGTCCTCGTGGTGGGGGGCACGAGCGGAATCGGAAACGGCATCGCGCAGGGCTTCCGCAAGGCTGGAGCGACCGTCCACGTGACCGGCACGCGTGGCTCTGCCGAGGATTATCCAGATAGTGATATGGAAGGCCTCTCCTTCCACTCGCTCGACGTCTCGGACCGCGACGCGGTCGATGCCTTCGACTGGCCCGGGACCCTCGACGTGGTCGTGCTGTGCCAGGGCATAGCGCGCTATGGCCGCGAGGAATTCACCCGCGAGGGCTGGGACGCGGTGATGGAGGTGAATCTCGACAGCCTGCTCGACTGCGCGAATGCGACGCGCCAGAAGCTGGCGGATACCGGCGGTTCGCTGATTATCGTGAGCTCGATCGGCGGGTATCGCGGCCTGATCGGCAACCCGGCCTATGGCGCGAGCAAGGCGGGCGCGATCAGCATGGTGAAGTCGCTTGGCGTAGCATTCGGACCAGATGGCATTCGTGTGAACGGCATCGCGCCGGGATACGTCCACACAAAGATCAACGACGTGTTCCTGAAAGACGAGCGGTTCCAGAAGCAGACCATCGCTGCCACGCCGCGCGGGCGGCTGGGCTTGCCGGAGGACATGGCAGGAGCGGCGCTGTTCCTTGCATCGCCGCTTGCCGACTTCGTTGTCGGACAGACGATCAGCGTCGACGGCGGCTTGAGCGTGGGGAACTGAGGCGGTGGAATATGTCAACTTAGGGCCCAGCGGTCTCAAGGTCTCACGTCTGTGCCTTGGTTGCATGAGCTATGGCGACACCACCAAGGGCTGGCACGGCGACTGGGTGCTGGGTGAGGACGAGAGCCGACCTTTCATCCGCGAGGCGGTAGAGGCGGGGATCAATTTCTTCGACACGGCCAACATGTATTCGAAGGGCGCTTCGGAAGAGGTGGTAGGCAAGCTGCTGCCCGAGTTCACGCACCGCGACGAGATAGTGCTCGCCACCAAGGCTTTCCTGCCTTGGAGGAACACGCCCAATGCGGGCGGCAATTCGCGCAAGAGCCTGTTCCAGGCCATCGACGACAGCCTCGGCCGACTCAAAATGGATTATGTCGACCTCTTCCAGATTCACCGCTGGGATCCCTCGACTCCGATCGAAGAGACGATGGAAGCGCTTCACGACATCGTGAAGTCCGGCAAGGCGCGGTACATCGGCGCGTCCTCCATGGCAGCATGGCAGTTCGGCAAGGCGCAGGAAGTGGCGCGCAGTATGGGATGGACCACTTTCATCTCGATGCAGAACCACGTGAACCTCCTCTACCGTGAAGAAGAACGCGAGATGATCCCGCTCTGCGAAGACCAGGGCGTTGCGATCATTCCGTGGTCGCCGCTGGCGCGCGGGAAACTCGCCCGCGCATGGGACGAAAGCACGGTTCGAAGCGAAACGGATGGCTTCGGCAAGACGCTCTACACCCAGAATGTCGACGCCGATCGCAAGGTGATCGAGGCAGTCGGCGCGATTGCGCAAGAGCGCGGTACTTCGCGCGCCACCGTGGCGCTGGCGTGGCATTTCGCCAGGGGCATCACCGCCCCGATCATTGGCGCGACCAAGCCCGGTCACATCGGTGCAGCGGTCGATGCGATGACGCTCCAACTGACCGATGAAGAGGTCGAACGGCTCGAAGAACCCTACCTTCCCAAGAAGCCTGTCGGCGTTGTCTCGACCGCTCCTTCGTTCGGCAAGGTGACGCTGAAAAACGGCTGAGCTTCGGAGTGTTACAAAGCCCGCGAGAGGGTCACAAACCAGTCACATGAATAGGCCAACGCTTCTCCTGTAACAGGGGACAAGGACACCGGCGTGGCCGTGATCAATATTCTGATGACTGCCGAACAGGTCGACGCATTCGACGACTTCGACAATGGCGAGGTTCGCTATATTTTCGGCCACCTCTCCTCAGGCGGTCCACAGCGCCTGATCGAAGGGTCCGTCTGCGCATTCGTGGACTGGGTCCTCGACGACCTGTCGGGCCTCGAGATGTGCCGCCGCTTGCGAGCCGATCCGCGAACGGCCGATGCACATGTCACCATGGTCCTCGAAAGCTGCGATGCCGAAGACAAGCGGCGCGCGCTGGCTGCGGGCGCAGACGATTACGTGGTCGGCCCGGTCGATCGCACCGTCGTTCTCGACCGCGTCCTTGCGCTCGGCACAGGACGTATCTCGCAGGTCGGATCGAGGCCCTTAAAGCTGGGCGATCTTGAGATCGACTTGCCCGCCCTACAGGCGCGCTGGGATGACAAGCCCATCACGCTTCGACCCAACGAATTCCGCTTGCTGCGTTTCTTCGCCGAAAACGCGGACCGCGTGCTCAGCCGCACCGAACTGATCGACGGGTTGGGCAAGCAGGACCCGCCGATCGACGAACGCACCGTCGATGTGTGGATCGGACGTCTCCGCCGCGCCTTACGTAATGTCGGGGCCGGAGAACCGATCCGGACCGTGCGCTCGCTCGGCTACGTCTACGACAGTCACTAATCTTCGCAATCGAACACAAAGAAGGGGCCGCTTCACAGTGAAGCGGCCCCTTTCAGTCGTCCGAGGAGGGTTTCTCAGAACTTGATCGATGCGCCCATGCTGATGCTGCGGCCGACGTCGTAGCTGTTGATGTCGATCCGATTGGTACCGTTGGTCTGGAATTCCTCGTGGTCGCGGCCGGTCAGGTTGCGCGCCTCGAACTTCAGTTCCAATTCCTTGTCACCGAACACCTTGAAGCCCTGGCGGACCACGAAGTCGAGCGTGAGGCCCGGTTCCTCGATGATGTCGGGCAGGGGGCCCGCGCCGCGGCTGGTCACACGCTCGCTGGCGTATTTGAGCAGCACGGTGAACTGGCTCAGGCGGTCGAGATCCTCGAGGCCGAGCTGGACGTTCACCAGATGGTCCGACTGGCCGGTCAGCGGAACGCCGTCGTCGAAGAAGTTGGTCGCCGGCTGGTCGGCAAAGGGGAAGACGCTGGCGATGTCGTCAGGTCCGACTTTGATTTCCGACTGGGTGTAGGTGTAGTTCGCGATCAGCACGAGCTGCTGGCTGTCGAACCAGCCGCCAAGGTCCATGAGATCGTAATTGTACTGCAGCTCTGCCTCCCCGCCGAACAGCTCGGCGCTCGGGGCATTGGCGAAGCCGCTGATGATCTCGTTGTCCGAGAAGCTGGTGAAGACCTCGATCGGGTTTTCGATTTCCTTGTAGAAACCGGCCACGCTCGCACGGCTGCCGCCGCCGATGTAATATTCGAGGCGTGCTTCGTAGTTCGTGAGCTCGCTGTCGACGAGACGCGGGTTGCCGTTGAACTGGCGGTTGGTTTCCGGATCGAAATAGGTCTGGAAGATCAGCTCACGGAACTGCGGGCGAGCGATGGTCTTCGATGCACTGGCGCGGAACTGGAGGCTGTCGGTCAGCTCCCAGGTCAGCGTTCCGCCCGGCAGCCAGTAATCGTTCTCGAGCAGCGTGCCGCTGGTCGAACCAAGGGGTTCTGCGAAGACCTCGACTGCCTCGACCGACTGGACCGCATCCTCGTAACGCACGCCGACATCGATGGAGAGCGTGTCGAAGGGACGCAGGTTGACCTTGCCGTAAGCGGCATGGATTTCCAGCGCCGCGGCAAAGGCCGGGTCGGACTGCGTGGTTTCGAAGATGGTCAGGTTGTAGGGGCCGATGCCGCCTGCCGCCTGCGCATCGGGATCGAAAGCGAAGTCGATCAGCGCGTCGCCAAGAAGGTTATCTGGACGGAACGCGCCGAAAGCATCGGGGAAGCCCGAGGAAGCACGAATGTCGAATTCGCGGCGGGTCGAGAAGCGATCGGTGTCGGTATAGGCATAGCCGACGGTGGCATTGAGCCAGTCGTTGACGATGTAGGCGACGTCGATCCCGCCGTACCACAGGTCTTCCTTGAGGTCGGAGAAGGACACGATGGCACCGCCACGCTGCGGATCGAGCGTGTTGAGGTAGACGTCTCCGAACGGATCGTTGGCATTGTTGGTGCGGACATATTCGAAGGTCCAATCGAACGGCGCTTCACGCTTGGTCTGTGCATAGCCGCCGCGAAGGTCTACCGAGAGGTCGCCGAATTCGAGCTCACCGACGAACTGGCTGTTGAACAGCTGCCGTTCGAACCACGAGGTGTCCTGGATCAGCGAGTCGTCACCGTCCTGGAAGTCGGTTCCCTCTTCCAGCGAGGCACGCTTGAGCGTGTCGTGGATGTAGAGGTTGGTGAGGCGGAACTTGTGTTCGCCAAGTTCGAGGCCGAAGCCCAGCAGGCTGTTCACCAGCACGCGGTTGTCGGTGACGAACTCGTTGAAGTCGGTGTCGAGATCGAGATCGGCGTTCACGGCAGTCTGCTTCGTGATGAAGCGGTTGCGCCACTTGTTGCTGATCGAACCGGTGGCAATGATGCCCAGCAGCCCGTCGGAGCCGACGTCGAACGAGGTGCCTGCGGTTACGCCTGCCGAGAAGTTCGCCGGAAGGTCGCCGATCTTCTGCACGAGGTAGAGGTTCGGATCGTTCAGGTCCTGCAGGATGGCGCGCGTATCTACGCCATCGTCATTGATGCGGGCGCCGCTGTCGAAGAAGCCCTGCAGCGCACCAT
Organism: Erythrobacter sp.; assembly: GCA_013001165.1. GTDB lineage: Bacteria > Pseudomonadota > Alphaproteobacteria > Sphingomonadales > Sphingomonadaceae > Qipengyuania. Next base: position 39,746 of record JABDNC010000261.1, on the reverse strand, counting down.
AATTGCCGACCTCGCGGCGGCCTTGGTCGAAACCGGTCCAGTCCCAATCGCCACCGAAATAGGTGTAGCCGGGGCCGAAGGTGGTCTCGCCGTCGCCCGAGAGCGATCCGCTGACCGTGAGGAAGCTTTCGGTCGGGATCGCGCGGGTGGTGAGATTGATCACACCGCCGCCGAATTCGCCCGGGAAGTTGGCCGAATAGGTCTTCTGCACCAGGCTCGATGCGACCACGCTGGTCGGGAAAATGTCGAGCGGCACGACGCGGCTGAGCGGTTGGGGCGAGGGGAGCGGCAGGCCGTTCAAAAGCGCCAGCGAATAGCGGTCGCCGAGGCCGCGGACGTAAACGAGGCCGTTGCCCTGCTGCGACAGGCCGGTGACGCGGCCGAGTGCGCCGGCGATGTCGCCTTCGCCGGTACGGGCGATGCTGGCCGTGTCGAGCACGGTGACGACCTGCGGCGAGGCGCGAGTGACGTCGCGCGTGCGGCGTCCGGTGACGACGATGGTGCCGCCTGGGATCGAGATATCCGGTTCGGCCTGCTCTTCTACCGCGACATCGCCGGGAACGGTTTCATTGGCCGTTTCGACGTCATCAGTCAGTTCCTGGTCGGGAACTTCCTCTTCGGTCGGCGGCGGCCCTTCTGCCCCGGTGCTTTGCGCGATGGCGGCAGCGGGGAAGGCCAGGGCGGTGGAGAGCAGGAGCAGCCCTGCAAGCTGCTTGCCAGTGGACATCGTGTTGACCCCCTCAATTCAGGTCGAAATTCGGTACAATTCGAAAAGAGGCGGGAGGGCGCGATACTGCGCTCCCCCGCCTCCGATACGGTCGATCAGTTGTAGACCGGCAGGCTCGTGCAATCGCTGACGCTGCTGTCGAACGTCACCGTGCTCGAGTTGCAGGTCCAGCCGTTCACCCAGCCTGCATTCTCGGTGAAGACGGCGCCGATGCGGGTCGGCAGCTCGAAGAAGCTGGCCCATGCGGTCACGTCGAATACCGGTACTGCGTCCTCGTTGCTTCCGTTGAGGAAGAGCGAAGCCAGCGTGTTGGTGAATGCCGAATTGGTGTTGGTGCCGGCGTTGAAGCGGGTCTCGATTTCCGCTGCCGTCACGCCCGAGCTGTCGCGGAAGGGCGACGAAGCACAGTCGAGAACCAGCGAGTCGAAGGCGACCGGACCGGCTTCGTCGATGCCGGCATTGGCGGCGCGGTTCAGCTCTTCCGGACCGTCGATGCGAAGGCAGGGCGTGCCCTGGTTCGATACGATGACCGAGTTGGCGATCGAGTAGTCGGCGAAACCGCGGATACGAACGACCTGGTCGTCGGCCTTCTGATGGACGAAGGTTGCGTTGGAGATGCGCGTGTTCTGGCGCGGGGTGGCCTCGTTGAAGGCGTTGTCGCTGTCGGCCTCGATGATCGTGTCACCGGCGCCGGGGCGCTGGATCGCGATGAGGTACTGGATGTTGGCCTTCACGCCGGTGTCGGTGTCGATGCTGTCGTCTTCCGCGCCGACCACGATCATGTTCTGGACATTCACGCGGCCGCCGAAGAATTCGACGCCGTCATCCGAGCTGTTGTAGCTCATGATGTTGTTGAGAACGGTGCCCGAACCGGTTCCGCCAGTGGTCAGCGACTGGAGTTCGCTGTCGCCAGACAGGACGAAGCCCGAGTAACGGATCTGGACATAGCTCATGGTGCCCGAGCTGTCGCCCGGCGTCGCGCCGCCGAATATGGCCGGCTGTGCAGCACCTTCGACCTGGCGTTCGCAGTTCACCGTGCCCGGTGTTGCGCCCGATGCGATGCAGTCGGTAACCGGTGCACGGCCCGAAAGGACGACGCCGCCCCACTGGCCCGACGAACTGTCGTTGTTGAGGCCGAGGACGTTGTCGCGGCTGGTGAAGATGATCGGGCGATCGGCGGTGCCGACAGCTTCGATCGTGTTGCCGCGGTTGACGTTGAGGAAGCTCGAACCCGATGCGTAGATGATCACGCCCGGCTCAATGGTCAATTCGACATCGGTGTCGTCGAGACCGTCCGAGTTGGTCGGCGAGGGACCACCGTCGGTGCCGACATCGACGCGGCCGTTCATGCGGTAGAGCAGGCCTTCGATATAGGGCAGCGTGGCGCTGGCGTTGAAGCGCGCCGGCATGGTGCAGACACGGTATTCGCCGGTCGGACCTGCGATCGTGCCATCATCCGTGAGGCCTTGCGGGTCGCTGATGGTGGGGCAGCCTGCTGCCGGGGTCACCATGGTGCCGGAAGTCGGGGTGGGAGAAGGAGTGCTGCCTCCGCCACCGCCGTTGTTGATGGTGATGTTGCCGCCGGTGCCGGGCGAGACGATTTCGTCTGCGCCGCAGCCGGCCAGGGCGATGGCGGAAGCGCCGAGAATTAGCGAACGGTGAATATTGGTCACGGAAACGGTCCCCTCAAAAACCGGGAAAGAATCGGAATTTCGAATGCGAATTCGTTGATCGCGACTCGCCCGCTACGGACGCCGTGTGACAGTTTGTGTTGGTTCGTGACCGTTGTGTTGCAGTTTCAACAGGTTTCGTGCGCTAGACCGCACATTTCAGAAATATGACAATGTTACGGTTTTGTTGCAGTTGCCCTGATGCAGCGATATTCACTCCTCATAAGTTTGGGAGAAGAGAGATGTCCCTGATCGCTGCCGCTACCCTTCTGGTATTCGCAAACGAGACTGCACTTGTCGTGACCGCACCCGATACCGAATACGATATCGGTTATGAGGAGCTCGTCGCCGGCCATGACCGCGAAGCGCTCAAGGCTATCGAGGAGTGCGAGAAACTTTCGGACCACGATCCGGCACGCCAGATCAATCACGCGGTCGCTCTTGCGCGCGTGGGCGAATATGACGAGGCCCGCGCCCGCTTCGCCGCTGCGGCCCGCAACGCCGACCGCTACGAACTCGAAACTGCTACCGGAGACTGGGTCGATTCCCGCGTGTTGGCCCGTCGCGGCCTCGCGATGATCGATCGCGGCGAGTTCAGCCAGTACGTGGCGCTCGCCAACCGCTGAGCTTGTCATGCAATTGGGGGACACCCCCGAGTTGAGCCCGTTTCCTTTAGTGAAATGGGCTCTTTTTTTGCTCGCTTAGGCGCAATTTAACCATATTCATGCTTACGTCACCCTTCTGTCATGTATGAGGGCCATTGGGGCCGCACGGAGGGTGTACGACATGATTCGCACACATCCGGCGTTGGTGACGGGATTGATTTGCACCGCGCTGGCCGCCTTCCCGGCGAAGGCGGATGTAATGGAGATCGATGGTGACGGTGCACGCTGGAAAGCCGGCGGGGGCACTGCCTTACCTGCTGCGCAAAGTGTGAACGCTGCACTTGCCGCGCCTGTAGAGGAGGTTCCGGCGGAGATTTTCGTGCCGGATGTCGTCGTTGCAGACCCTGTGGTGCATGCCAGCGGTGTCCCGGAAATCTACCGCGCCAAAGTCGCCGAACTGTCGGCCAAGTACGACCTCAGCGAATCTCTGATCGAGGCGATGGTCTGGCAGGAAAGCCGCTGGCGGCACGATGCCGTTTCGCCGGTCGGTGCGCAGGGCCTCGCGCAGTTGATGCCCGGCACGGCGCGCGACCTCGGTGTCGACCCCAAGGATCCGTTTGCAAACCTTGAAGGGGGCGCGCGTTATCTACGCGAGCAACTCGACCGGTTCGACGGCGACTTGGAGAAAGCCCTTGCCGCTTATAATGCCGGACCGGGGCGGGTTGAACGTGCCGACGGAATTCCGCGCATTCGCGAAACCCAGAATTATGTCGCTTCGATCATGGGGCGGCTGGCAGATCACTCACGGGAGTAGAAGTTTGAAATCGTTTTTCGCCAAGCTGGCCGCGCTTGTGGCCCTTGCAAGTCCTTCAGTTGCCTTCGCGCAGCAGGTGCAGGCCGATCCGGCCGGTTCGGGCCCTATCGTCAATGCACTGGGCTGGCTCCAAGGCACGCTCCTCGGCAATGTCGCGACCGCCGTGGCGGTCATGGCCGTTGCTGCCGTCGGCTTCATGATGCTGACCGGCCGCCTCAACTGGCGCTTCGGTGCGACCGTGATCATCGGCGTCTTCATCCTCTTTGGCGCGGCCTCGATTGTTGCCGGTATCCAGGGCGTCGCTGCGTAAGATGACCGCTCTCGTCCGCCACCCCGTCCACAGAGCGCTTACGCGTCCGCAGATGTTTGCGGGCGTGACGTTCAACTATTTCATCATCAACGGGGTGGTGACGACCGAGATATTCCTGATCACCGGCAGCTTCTGGGCGCTGTTCGCAGCGCTCGTGATGCACGGCGTCGGTTACTTCGCCTGTCTGCGCGAGCCGCGCATCTTCGACCTGTGGATCACCAAGGTCTCGAAGTGCCCGCGGGTGAAGAACTACAAGCACTGGGGGTGCAACAGCTATGCCGCGTAACGGCAAATGGATCGGCCCCGCCTCGTGGAGCGCGAAGGAAGCCCGTGCCGGTGACCGCCTGCCCTACGCGCGGCTGGTCGACGAAAGCACCGTCCTGCTGCGTGACGGCAGCGTGATGACCGCCATCCAGGTTCCCGGACTCTTGTTCGAGACCGAAGATAGCGACGCGCTCAACGCCCATGCGGCAACGCGTGAGGTGATGCTGCGCAGCACGCTCGATGCCCGTTTCGTGCTTTATCATCACGTCATCCGCCGCCGTGTTTCGGTGGAACTTGACGCCGAGTTTCCCGACCCGATCAGCCGCCATATCGATGCGCGCTGGAAGGAACGGCTCGGCTCGGGCCAGCTGTTCGTGAATGACCAGTTCATCACCTTGATCCGCCGCCCCGCGCGCGGCAAGGCGGGCCTTGTCGAGCGCGTCGGCAAGAAGATGCGCGGCCGCAAGGACCGTCTCGAAGCCGATCCCAAGGACATGCGTTCGCTGCGTGCGGCGGCGCAAGGTCTCGTCGCCTCGCTGCAGTCCTACGGTGCGAGCGTGCTCGGCGAGTACATAGGGCCGCAGGGCAATGTGAATTCGGAAATGCTCGAGCTGCTTTCCGCGCTTTACAACGGCGAGATGCGCCCGGTGCGCAAGCCGAGCGAAGACGTCGATCTCGGCATGATGTTGCCCTATCGCCGCGTCAGCTTCGGTCTCGATGCGATCGAACAGCGCGGATCGGGCTCGCCCGATTTTGCATCGATCCTCGGCCTCAAGGACTATCCTGAAGCGACCAGCCCGGGCTTGCTCGATGGCCTGCTGCGCCTGCCGTTCGAAATGGTTGTGTCGGAGAGCTACGCGCCGACCGAGCGCCAGACTGCGCGTGAGCGTATGGACCTCGCAATCCGCCGCCTCAGATCGGCCGATGAGGAAGCTGCTGCAGAACGTGCAGACATGATGGCCGCGCGTGACGAGCTGGGTGCGGGAGCCGTCGGTTTCGGCGACCATCACCTTACCGTCATGGTCAAGGAACGCGACCTCGGTCGTCTCGACGATGCGACTGCGGCATGTGCAGCCGCTCTCGCGGACACCGGTGCGATCGCCGTGCGCGAAGACACCAATCTCGAGCCTGCTTTCTGGGGCCAGTTCCCCGGCAACGAAGGTTATCTCGTGCGCCGCGCGCTTATCTCCAGCGCCAACATGGCGAGCTTCGGCAGCCTGCACGGCTTCGCGCTCGGCCAGCCTCACGATAACCACTGGGGCGATGCGGTCACGCTGCTGGAAACCACCAGTGCGACACCGTTCTTCTTCAATTTCCACCACGGCGACCTTGGCAATTTCTCGGTCATCGGACCTTCGGGTTCGGGTAAGACGGTGGTGATGAACTTCCTCGCCGCACAGGCGCAGAAGTTCGCGCCCCGCACCATCCTGTTCGACAAGGACCGCGGTGCGGAACTGTTCGTGCGCGGCATCGGCGGGCGTTACGACAGCATACGTGCGGGCCAACCGACGGGCTTCAACCCGATGTCGCTCGAAGACACGCCGACCAACCGCGCCTTCCTGCGCGACTGGCTGGGCGTGTTGCTGAAGGCCGAAGGTCCCGAAGAAGAAGCGACTATCGCGCATGCAGTCGACGCGGCCTATGCCAACGATGCTTCGCTGCGCCGCCTGCGTCACTTCAAGGAACTGCTTTCGGGCAGTCGCCGTCCGCTGCCGGGCGACCTCGCAGACAGGCTGGGCGCGTGGATCGGCGAGGGCGAGCACGCATGGCTGTTCGACAATGCCGAGGACCGTCTCGACATGTCGGCTCGCGTGCTCGGCTTCGACATGACCGCGCTGTTGGAAAACCCCAAGCTGCGCACCGCGACCATGATGTATCTCTTCCACCGCATCGAGGAGCGTTTGGACGGCAAGCCGACCATGATCCTCATCGACGAGGGGTGGAAGGCGCTCGACGACGATGTCTTCGCCGCGCGCATCCGCGACTGGCTCAAGACGCTGCGTAAGCGCAACGCCCTCGTCGGCTTTGCTACCCAGTCGGCCCGCGATGCGCTCGAAAGCCGCATTTCGACCGCGCTTGTCGAACAGACCGCGACCATGGTTTTCATGCCCAATTCGCGTGCGCGTCCGGAAGACTATTGCGACGGCTTCGGCCTCACCACGCACGAACTCGCGCTGATCCGAACGCTACCAGCGCATAGCCGGTGCTTCCTCGTGCGGCAGCCCGATGCGAGTGTCGTCGTGCGCCTCGACCTTTCGGGAGCGCCCGAAGTCCTGACACTCCTGTCGGGCCGCGAAAGCTCGGTGCGTCGTCTCGATAGCCTGCGTGAAGCGATGGGCGATGCGCCTGCAGACTGGTTCCCCGCGCTGACCGGCTCGGCATGGCCTGGCGGAGCGAACGACATTAACGACGACATAGAAATCGGACAGGCTGCCGAATGACCAGCGCAGCGTGCCAGGAAGTCGCCGGACAGGTAGGCAACGGCGTCGCAGCAGCGCTGCGCGGCGTCGATTGCGTTGCCGGTGAAGCGAGCGCGGCGGCTTTCGGAAAGCTGTTCGCGCCCGGCGGCGCGCTTGGCACGTCGCTTACGATCGTCCTGACGATTTATGTGGCGATCTTCGGATACCTGCTGCTGACCGGCCGCACCAATATCGGTGTCCGTGCACTTATCCCGCGCATGATGACGCTGGGCCTGGTCCTGACCTTCGCCACCAGCTGGGTCGCCTATCAGAGCGTTGTCTGGAACCTGTTCGTCGGCACGCCCGATTATTTGGCCGGAGTACTCACCGGAACGCGGGGCTCTGCCACAGATGTGTTTGCGCAGAAGATCGATGTGGTCTTCATTGCGATCCAGGAGGCGAGCGGAAACAACTCGGATTTCTCGGCCTTCAGCCCGCACGGCATGATGTGGCTCGGCGCCATGCTGTTCATGCTCGGCACGGTCGGCCTGCTGGTCACGACAAAGATTGCGCTCGGCATCCTCGTTGCGTTGGGGCCAATTTTCGTCGTCCTCGCGCTCTTCAACGGCACGCGCGGCCTATTCACTGGCTGGCTCAAGGGCCTCGTGATGTGCGCGCTCGCGCCGCTCTTTGCGGTCCTTGGCGGCTCGATCATGCTCGAGCTTTCGGTGCCGATCCTTTCCGCGCTAACCTCGCAGCCGGGAGTCGTACCGGCACAGGCGGGCATGGCCTTCTTCATGATCGGCGCAGTCCACGTCGCGCTCATGGTCATGGTCTTCAAGGTCGCGGCCGCAATGGTATCCGGCTGGACCGTATTCGGTCTCGTTCCGTCGAAGGAAGACGGCGGCATCGATACCAAGAGCGCGCCAGCTCCCGCGCCGGTCGTCACCCAGCCGCTGGCGCAGGCACAGGCCGCCACGCAGGCGAGCGACCAGGCGCGCCGGATCGACGTATCCGCCGTGACCACTGGCGTCGCCGCAAACGACAGCAGCGCGGGCGGTTCCTCGCGCACAACCAAGGTTTACGCCACCGCTTCAGGTGGCGCTCAGGTCTCTCCGACTACGGCGGGACCCAGTCGCACATCGGGCATCGGCAGCCGGTTCAAGTCCGCTCCGCCGCGCAGCCTCGACAGTTCTACGGAGAAAAAGTCATGAATCGCGCGCTTATTCCGGCGCTCGCGCTCGCTGTCCTTGCAACGCCCGCAGTAGCGGATTCGCGCCTGCAGGAAGTCATGTATGACGAGTTCTCCGTCGTCACTCTCCCGGGCCGCGTCAACGTGCAGGCCAGCATCGTCTTCGGCGATGACGAGGTGATCGAGAATGTCGCCATCGGCAATTCGCAGACGTGGCAGGTTACGCCCAACAAGCGCGCCAACATTCTCTTCGTGAAACCGCTCGAACCGCGCGCTGCGACCAATCTGACGGTCGTCACCAGCAAGCGCACCTACCTGTTCGACCTGGTCGCGAGCCCCAATGCGAAGCCGGTCTACGTGCTGCGCTTCGACTATCCGGTCGATCTGGAAGAGGAGGCGCGCAAGGCAGAGATGGCTCAGGCTGCGGCAGAGGCCCAGCCGGAAGATCCCTTCTCTTCGGTCGATCCGGCAGATCTCAACTTTGCCTGGAGCGGCGAGGGCGAGGCGAGCCTGTTGCCCGACCGCGCCTTCGACGATGGCGAAGCCACCTTCCTGACCTGGCCTTCGGGGCGCGATGTCCCGGCCATCCTTGTGGCCAATGCCAAGGGCACCGAGGGCCCCGTCAACTACACCGTTCGCGGCGATACCATCGTCATCGACGGCGTGCCGCGCTCGCTCATCCTGCGTTCGGGCGATGACAGCGCGACCCTGGTTAACACCGGTCCTGAGCGCAGCGCGAATACGACCGAAACCGCACTTGCCCAGAGGGGGAACAGCTGATGCGCAACACGCTGAAGATGCCGACCAAGGGTGGCGGCGCGAATATCGCGAACGATATCGATCCGCGCGATGAAAGCGATGCGGAAGTCATCGATCTTGCGCAGCGCAATGCTTTTCCCGCAGTCGCGCGACAGGGCGGGAAGAGCGATGCCATGGGCATGGTGGCAGGCATCGCCATCGTCGCCGGGCTCGGCGCGATCACGCTGTGGAGCATGAACGCTGCACGCACGCCCGATCCGCAGGGCATCGGCAATCCGCAAGTGGCGGCTCCTGCACCTGCGCAAGTCGTAGCGCCGGCAAATGTACCGGCTGCTTTGCCGCCGACGCAGGACAATCCGGGCGCTGTGCCCGCACCGGCACCGGTCCTCTCCGCACCGCCCGAGACGGTCCCGGCTGGCAATCCGTTCAACAATCCGACCGTCGTATTCGATGGCACTGCCCCGATCAGCCTTGCGGTCGATCCGACGGCAGAGGGTGCGGCTGCCTCTGGCGCGCCTGCCGACGGGAATTCCGCTTCCGATTTCGCCAGCCGCGTAGGGGGCGTTGGCGGTGCTCCGGCACAGGCCAAGGCGATGACCAATCCCGCGACCACGGTCACGCAGGGCACGCTGATCCCCGCAATCCTCGAGACTGCGATCGACACCAATGTGCCGGGCTATGTCCGCGCCGTGGTGAGCCAGGACGTACGCAGCTTCGATGGGAGCCGCGTTCTGGTTCCGCGTTCAAGCCGCCTTATCGGCCAGTACCAGTCGGGCATGCAGAACGGCCAGAAGCGTGCCTATGTGATCTGGACGCGCCTGATCCGTCCGGATGGCGCATCGGTCAGCCTCGCATCGCCGGCAATCGGTTTCGACGGCACTACCGGCCTCGAAGGCAAGGTTTCGGGCAACGGCTTCTTCAATCGCTTCGGCTCGGCCATGCTGCTTTCGGTCGTAGGCGGCCTTGGAACGCTCGCCACTGGCGGAGCAGGCGGCATCGTACTCGGCGGTGCCAGCCAGTCCGCCGCCGCTACCGCTGCCGAACAGGACGGTTCGCGCAGTCCCACCGTGCGGGTGAAGATCGGCGAACCGATCCGTATCTTCACTGCGCGCGACCTCGATTTCTCGCGCGTCAACTGAGCCGGGACGACACGAGGTGAGCGCCGACATCCATCCTTTCCTGCCGGACGATCATCCGGAAGAGGATGCGCCCAACGTCGATCTGCAGGGCGAGCGTAGCGTCTATCTCGAAGCATATCTCAAGCCCTTTGCCGAATGGCTGGGCCGGGACACCGTTACCGAGATTCTCGTGAACCGCCCGGGAGAGGTGTGGGTCGAGGATGCGGCTGCTGGCGGCATGCAAAAGGTGCTGCGACCCGACATCGATGATCGACTGATCCAGCGCCTTGCCGAACAGGTCGCAAGGGTCAGCCATCAGGGCATCAACCGCGAACATCCGCTGCTCGGCGCGACGCTACCGGACGGCGCCCGTATCCAGTTTTGCGGCCCGCCCGCTGCGCGCAAGCACTGGGCGATGGCTATCCGTCGTCACCGCCGCCTCGACCTTCCGCTCGATGCCTATGATTCCGGCCCGCTCGCAAAGGCGGAGCAGGGGGCCATGCCCGATCCGCAGGCCGAGCCGGTTGCATTCCTGCGCGAGGCAGTCAGGCAGCGTAAGACGATCCTCGTCTCCGGCGGTACCAGCACCGGCAAGACAACATTCCTCAACGCCATGCTTGGTGAGATCCCACGCCACGAACGCGTGGTGCTCGTCGAGGATACGCCCGAACTGAAACTGCCGGGCGAAAACGGTGTTGGCCTTGTCGCGGTGAAGGGCGAACTTGGCGAGGCCAAGGTCACTGCCAATGAACTGCTCCAGGCAGCGCTTCGCCTGCGTCCCGACCGGATCGTTCTTGGCGAACTGCGCGGCGCGGAGAGCGTGTCTTTCCTGCGCGCGATCAACACCGGCCATCCGGGCAGCTTCTCCACTATCCACGCCAACTCGCTGAGCGGAGCGCTCGAGCAGCTTTCGCTCATGGTCATGCAGACCGGCATAGGCCTGACGCGCAGCGATACGATCGCTTATGCCGCCAGCGTAATCGATGTCGTGGTGCAATTGAATCGCGATTCGAGCGGCAAACGCGGCATTTCGCAGATCGCCCAGAGTTCCGACCTCATCTGAGCCAATCTCCGTCGCCGTAGCGTCACTCACCGGCGGGTCCCCTATGCCGTAGCGTCAATTGCATTTCATGAAATTGCTGCGGTGCAACAAGAAAACCCAAATCCGCTTTCTTGCGCAAGAATGCTGCGCAAAAACTTGCGTGCATACGATTGTATGATAGCCTGCGCGGCAGGTCTCCTGAGAGAAGACCAAAGGGATGAGGAGAGGGTTTATGAGGATCAGGGCTACCCTGATGGCCGGAATCTGTGCCGGCGCATTCGCAGTTCCCGCATATGCGCAGGACGTAACCGGAGACAGCGACGAATCCGGTATTGCGGAAGAAACCACCAACGAACGCGTCATTATCGTGACCGCACAGCGCCAGGCCCAGAGCCTGCAGGAAGTGCCGATCGCGGTGAGCGCCTTCGATAGCGAAGCGCTAGAAGCGCAGCAGATCGAAAACGCCAGCGACCTTCAGCTGACGTTGCCCAACGTCTCCTTCACCAAGTCGAACTTCACCGCGTCGAGCTTCACGATCCGCGGTATCGGCGACCTTTGCGTCGGCGTGACCTGCGACAGCGCGACCGCCATCCACCTGAACTCGGCGCCGCTGTTCGGAACGCGCCTGTTCGAAACCGAATATTTCGACCTCGAACGCGTCGAGGTGCTTCGCGGACCGCAGGGCACGCTGTTCGGCCGCAATGCGACCTCGGGCGTCGTCAACGTCGTCACCAACAAGCCGGATCTTTCTGGCTTCGGAGCCGCGGCGGAATTCGAATACGGCAATTACAACTCGCTGCGCGCAAAGGGCATGGTCAATGTGCCGATCGGTGATGCGATCGGCCTGCGTATCGCCGGCTTCTGGCTCGACCGCGACGGCTATACCGAGAACCTCTACGACGGTAGCGATATCGACGACCGCGAAATGTACGCCATTCGCGGGTCGCTGCGTTTCGAGCCGGGTCCGGATACGACCATCGACCTGATGGGCTATTACTTCCGCGAGGACGATAATCGCCTGCGTATCCAGAAGCAGAAGTGCCAGTACGACCCGACGGGCGTGCTGGGATGCCTCAACTCGCGTCGCGATTTCTCGCCCAACAACTCCAATGCGACCTTCACCGGTACGCTGGGCTCGCGCGAGTTTTTCGCTATCAATGGTATCCCGACCAGCTTCGGCCTCGGCAGCCTCTATGATGGCGGCATCTACGCCGGGGTAGAAAATCCGGCCGATGCACGCGTCGTGAATACGGCCTTCACGCCGGACTACTTCGCCGACGAATTGCAGCTTCAGGCGCATCTGGAACAGCAGTTCGGCAACTTCCAGGTGTCGCTGACCGGCACCTATCAGGAAACCTCGATCGACTCGCGCCAGGACTACAATCTCGCAGTTGGTGACGTGTCGGGCTACGCGACGGCGCTGAACACCCTGCAGTTCTTTGCAGATAACGGGGTTCCGATTACCGATCCGGGCACCGGCGCCATCCTGGGATTCATTCCCGGCTCGAGCGCCTATTTCGCGCCCATCGCCAATGCGATCATTCCCAATGGTCCGGGCGGCACGCTATGTACGTCCGACAACGACATGGAAAACCTGGGGGCCTTCGAAGGCAACTCGCTGTGCAGTCCGGACGGCCTCCAGTTCGACCGCTCGAACCAGACCGGCGAAGCATGGTCGGTCGAAGGGATCATTTCCTCTGACTTCGACGGGCCGTTCAACTTCCTGCTCGGCGGCATCTATGCCCAGAGCAAGACGATCAACAACAGCTACTACGTCAACAGCTTCGCGATCGACTACATCGTCGGCGTCCTCGGTGCATTCAACACTTTCCCGAGCACGCTCGATGCCGATCCGGCGAACGACCTGCCGCCCAGCTATCTGGCGACCTCGTTCTTCCGGAACAACACGCTGGACTTCAAGCTCGAAAGCTACGGCATCTTCGGTGAAGCCTATCTCGACGTCACCGACCGGCTGAAGATTACTGCAGGCCTGCGTTACAATAATGACGACAAGACCAACGTCGCCCGTTCTACGCTGGCAAGCTTCCTCAACCCGTTCGGCAGCCCCGATCCGTTCTCGTCACCCTTCGTCGGTCTTTATGATGCCGATCCGGGCACGCCCGGAAACCAGCTTCTGCAGCAGCGTACGGCTTCGTTCGACGAATTCACCGGCCGCTTCGTGGTCGACTACGAGCTTTCGCCGGACAACCACCTGTATGCCTCGTACTCGCGCGGTTACAAATCAGGCGGTATCAACCCGCCGCTGCAGCCGATCTTCGAAGTTGCGGAGACCTTCGGTTCGGAAAGCATCGATGCTTTCGAAATCGGGTCGAAGAACAGCTTCCTCGACGATACGCTGCAGTTCAACGCGACGGCCTTCTACTACAAGTACAAGGACCTGCAGCTCAGCCGCATCATCGCGCGTACCTCGGTCAACGATACGATCGACGCCAACATCTGGGGTCTCGAGTTCGAGACTATCATGCGGCCCGATCCGGCATGGCTGTTCAACATGAATGTGTCGTTCCTCGATGCGAAGGTTGCAGGGGACCAGTTCTTCTCCAACCCGCGTGATCCGGGCGGCGGCGATCCCGATGCCGTGATCATCAAGGACATCACCAATGGTGCGAATTGTGCTGTTACCGGTGCCGGAGCCGATGCCTTCGTAGCAGCGGTTAACGGAGGCCTCGGCCTTCAGGGCCCGACCGAGTTCCCCTCGGATGGTGGCATTGCCTCTTCGGGCGCCTTCAGCATCTGTTCGGTGCTAGAAGCCCAGTCGGCCAACCCGACTCTGGTCGGCCTGTTCGGTCCGATCCAGGTCCTGAGCCCGGGTGTGGAAGTGAACCTGCGCGGCAACAAGCTTCCGCAGGCGCCGGAAATGAAGGCATCGTTCGGTGCGCAGTATACTGCCGAGTTCGGCAATGGCGCGACGCTCGTGCCGCGTGTCGACATTACCTACACCGGTGAACAGTACGGCAACGTCTTCAATGGCAACGTCAACCGGATCGCTCCGTTCGTCCAGGCGAATGCGCAGATCCAGTTCAACGATGCGAGCGAGCGTTTCTACATCCGTGCATTCGTGCAGAACATCTTCGACAGCTCGTCGGAAACCGGCCTGTACGTGACCGACGCTAGCTCGGGCCTGTTCAGCAACATCTTCACGCTCGATCCGCGCCGCTACGGCGTGGCCATCGGCGCGAAGTTCTAAACCCCTCTGTCTTCAACAAGGGGAAATCGGGGCGGCCCTTCGCGGGGCCGCCCCTTTCTTACGCCTTGTTGTTGGACGATGCGAAGGGCGAGAAGTCTGTCTGGGTGTCGAAGATCTCGACGCCTTCCGCCTGTTTGAGCTTGTTCACTGCCAAATAGGTGACGGGCGTCAGGAGGGCCTCCCATGCGGTCTTTATCAGCCACTGGGACAAGACGACCTGCCAGAGGAGTTCGACAGGCCAACCAGCAAGGCCCCAGAAAGCGAGCGGATAAAAGATCAGGCTGTCGAGACCCTGGCCGACAACGGTCGAACCGATCGTGCGCATCCACAGATGCCGCCCTTCGGTCCAGACCTTCATCTTGGCAAGGACATAGCTGTTAGCGAATTCGCCCGCCCAGAAAGCGACCATGGATGCCAGCACGATCCGCCAGCTGTTGCCGAAAACGAACTCGTAGGACTCCTGCCCGGGCCAGCCCTCGGCCGGCGGCAATTGCACGACCACCCATGCCATGAAAGCCATGAACAGGAGTGCGGCAAAACCGGTCCAGATGACCCGCCTGGCGCGGGCGTATCCGTAAACCTCGGTCAGGATGTCGCCGATGATATAGCTCACCGGGAAGAACAGGACGCCTGCACCGAATGACCACTGACCGATCACCGGCAGGTTCACATAGCTGGGCTTCGATGCACCGATCAGGTTCGACAGCAGCAGGATCGTGACGAAAGCCGCCATCACCAGATCATAATAGCGAAAACGCGGGGCAATGTCGGGTGTTGCGGGCTGGGTCTTTTCCATAGCGCGCTGCCTATCGCCGATTGGCGCTAAGGCAAAGCCGCGTTATGGCGTCCACGGCGCGCGCCCGTAGCTCATCTGGATAGAGCGCGAGACTTCTAATCTTGAGGCAGCAGGTTCGAGTCCTGCCGGGCGCGCCATCTTTTTTCGCCCTATCGCTTCGCTACTTGAGGGCGGAGCTCGCCCTACCGCCCCACTGCTTGAGGGCGGCTTAAGCTATCCGCGCGCAACCGTATCGAGCGGTTCGCCGGTGACCGGGTAACCAAGGTCTTCACCGATCTCGAGCCAGCTCTTGCCTTCGCGTTCGCCCATGTAAGGCGTGATCGTGCGTACCGGTATCCGGTCGGCCTGTTCCTTTGCGGCGCTGAAATCGTCGAAGAGTGCGAGCCGTTCGAGGTTGCGCCGCGTCGGGAAGATGACCTTGATGTCGCCGCGCTCGGCCGCATCCAGCGCGCCTTGCGCTGTCGTCCAGAATAGGTGCGTGTTTTCCGACAGGTCGGCTTCGATCTCGACCGCGCCGGTCCCAAGGTCCGCGATATAGAACCGTGTATCGTAGACGCGCGGGATGCGCTCGTTCTTGGGATACCAGCGGGCGAAGGGTGTCAGCTGGTCGAGGTCGAGCGACCAGTCGAAATGATCGAGCACGCTGGCGAGATCGCCCGTTTGGAGAAGATAGGCGCGTGCTGCGCGTGCGCGATCGGCATCGATATCGCCCGAAAGGCCGATGACGAGTCCCGTTTCCTCGAGCGTCTCCCTGACAACCGCGATCTGGTGGGCTGCCTCGTCCGGCTCGAGCGGACCGCCCATCATGGCGCCAAGCTCGAAATCGGCCGGATCGACACGCCCTCCGGGAAAGACCGCCATGCCTCCGGCGAAGACCATCTCTCGCGAACGGATTGTCATCAGGATTTCGGGCGGGCCATCGTCCGCTCCCTTGCGGAAAATCACTACGGTGGCTGCGGGGATGCCCTCGGGAGAGTCGTCAGGGTTGATGCTCATACCCGCCTGTGTGGCGATGTCGGGCAGGATTGCCAAGCCGGGAAGGTTAATGCGCTGCGTCGGAATTTTTGACACCCGAGCGATTTCGAAATTCGGCGTTAACTATCGTACTGCCTGAAACCGTTCGGCATTTCGTGTTTGGCACGCACCATGCATAGCTGCTGGCGTCCCAATAGTCTTCGAGAGGCGGACCGTCCCGGTCTCCTGTGTCCGCCTCCCCGAACGAACAAAAAAAGGCCCGCCCGGCAGTCCCCCGGGCGGGCCTTTCCCGTTTCTGGTTGGGCTTTGCCCTAGCCTTCGGCCTTGGCGACCTGCTTTTCATCCATGAACTGCTGCAGTTCGCCTGCCTCGAACATCTCCATCATGATGTCGCTGCCGCCGAGGAATTCGCCCTTTACGTAAAGCTGCGGGATCGTCGGCCAGTCGGAGTAGGCCTTGATGCCCTGACGGACTTCCATATCCTGCAGTACGTCGACGCTGTCGTAGGCGACACCGCAATGATCGAGGATAGCCACCGCACGGCTGGAAAAGCCGCACTGCGGGAAGAGCGGGGTGCCCTTCATGAAAAGAACGACATCGTTGCCTTTGACGATGTCGGAAATGCGCGAGTTTACGTCGGACATGGGTGCCCTGCCTTTAAATTAGCGAAAATGTCTGGCTGTCAGTTGGGTGCTTGGGTGGTCAGTTGCAAGGCGTGGAGTTCACCGCCCATGCGTTCACCCAGCGCTTCGTAGACCAGCTTGTGCTGGGCGACCCGAGTTTTCCCTGCGAATTGTGGCGCAGTGACCTTGGCCGCCCAGTGATCGTTGTCGCCTGCAAGATCGCGCATTTCGACCACCGCGCCGGGAAGCGCGGCTTCGATCAGCGCAACGATGTCTTCGGCTGGCATCGGCATGGGATTACTTCTGGTCGCTCATGAACTGGCGGCGTGCTTCGACGGAGCATTCTTCCAGCTTGGCGCGGATGTCGGCTTCGCTTACATCGCATTCGGCAGCAGTCAGATCGCCCAGCAGCTTGCGGATGACGTCTTCATCGCCGGCTTCCTCGAAATCGGCCTGCACCACTGCCTTCTTGTAGGCATCGGTTTCCTCTTCGGTCAGGCCCATGAGGCCCGCGGCCCATTCGCCCAGCAGGCGATTACGGCGAGCCGCAATCTTGAATTCGGTTTCCTGGTCGAAGGCGAACTTGGATTCTTCGCCGCGTTCACGATCCTTGAAGTCGGTCATGTCTTTCCCCTTGGGTGTGTCTTGCCTTGCCGAATAGGCATCGCATCACAAGGCGGCAAGGGTGTGGCGGTCGATTAATCCATCGTCACGACGAGTTTTCCGATCGCTCCGCGATTTTCCAGCTTCGCAATCGCTTCATGTGCCCGTTCGATCGGATAAGTCTCGCTGACGAGCGGGTTGATCTTGCCGGCTTTCCAGAGATCGAAGAGCTCGGCGATATTGGCGTTGTTGCGTTCCGGTTCGCGTGCAGTGAATGCGCCCCAGAACACGCCGCGGATATCGCAGCTCTTGAGCAGGGTCAGGTTGAGCGGCATCTTGGCGATCCCGGCCGGGAAGCCGATGACAAGGAAGCGACCTTCCCACGCGATCGAGCGGAGGGCAGGCTCCGAATAGTCGCCACCAACGATGTCATAGACGATGTCTGCGCCGTTCGACCCGACAGCAGCCTTGAAATCATTGGCGAGTTGCTTCGAGGTGTCCTTGTCGAAGGGTGCGCGCGGGTAAATCACCACCTCGTCGGCACCGGCCTTCTTGGCGACCTCGCCCTTCTCTTCGGTCGAGACGGCAGCCACTACTCGGCAGCCGTAAGCCTTGGCGAGTTCGACGGCCGAAAGGCCCACGCCGCCCGCAGCGCCCAGCACAAGGACGGTCTCGCCTTCCCTGATATCGCCGCGGTCCTTCAAGCCGTGGATCGTGGTGCCATAAGTCATTAGCAGGGCCGATGCCTGCACCAGGTCGATGCCGTCCGGGACCTTGAATAGGCGTGCGGCGGCGACCGCCACCTTCTCCTGCAGACCTCCATTGCCTACGCCGCAGATGACGCGGTCGCCCACAGCGAAGCCTTCCACGCCTTCGCCCAAGGCCTCGATCGTGCCAGAAATCTCACCACCCGGCGCGAAGGGGCGCGGGGGCTTGAACTGGTACATGTCCCGGATGATCAGCGTGTCGGGAAAATTGATCGCGCAGGCCGCCACATCGATCAACACCTCGCCCTTGCCGGGAGTAGGGACTTCGATGTCTTCGACTACGAGGGTCTCGGGGCCGCCGGTCTCTTTCGACAGGACTGCTTTCATGCGGGCTCTCTCCGTTTGTTTTGTGGCGCGCCGAGCCAGGGTAGGCTCGCGGAGCGCGTCTGTTCGTGTTTTGCAATCGAGGCATCGCGCTCCAGCGTCAGGCCGATTTCATCGAGGCCATTGAGGAGGCAATGCTTGCGGAAGGGATCGACTTCGAAAGTGAAGCGATCCTGGAAGGGAGTGGTCACGACCTGGTTTTCGAGATCGATGGTGATCGGGTGGTCCTTCGCCACTTCGAGCAACCGGTCGACCTGATCCTGCGGCAATTCGACCGCCAGTATGCCGTTTTTGAAGGCGTTGCCCGAGAATATGTCCGAGAAACTCGGCGCGATCACGGCTGTGAGGCCCATGTCGAGCATCGCCCATGCGGCATGCTCGCGGCTCGACCCGCAGCCGAAATTGTCGCCCGCGATCAGGATCGGGGCGCCCGCGAAATCTTCTACGTCGAAGGGATTGCCGGGCGTCTGGCGGATCGTTTCGAATGCGCCTTTGCCCAATCCCTCGCGGCTGACCGTCTTCAGCCAGTGCGCGGGGATGATGACGTCGGTGTCGACATTCTTGAGGCCTAGCGGAATCGCGCGGCCCGAAATGGTCGACACCTGTTTCATCAATCGGTCTCCGGATTCTCACCCGAGGGGATCGGCCCCGGCTGCTTGGGCTGGTTCTTCTTTTCGCGGCGCTTGTTCGCGTAGAGCAGCGCTGCGGCGATGGCGGCGGAACCGATCGCACCTGCGATGGCGGCCTTGCCTTTGGGGAGCTTTGTCATGCTCCCCTCATGGTATTTGCTGAAACGAAGGGCAAGGGGTCACTCGCCCATCAGCTTGCGTACGTCGGTGAGCCGACCGGTCACGGCAGCGGCAGCGGCCATCGCCGGACTGAGGAGGTGGGTGCGCGATCCGGGGCCCTGCCGCCCGACGAAGTTGCGGTTGCTGGTCGAGGCGCAGCGTTCGCCCGGCGGCACCTTGTCGGGGTTCATCGCAAGACACGCCGAGCATCCCGGCTCGCGCCATTCGAAGCCCGCCTCGGTGAAGATGCGGTCGAGCCCCTCTTCCTCCGCCTGTCGCTTGACGAGGCCGGAGCCCGGCACCGCGATTGCCCAGCGTACGTTCGCAGCCTTCTTGCGCCCTTCAAGCACGGCGGCGGCAGCACGCAGATCCTCGATACGACTGTTGGTGCATGAACCGATGAAGATGTTCTCGACTTCGACCGCTTCCAGCGGCGTTCCGGGGGCGAGACCCATGTAGTCTAGGCTCTTGCGGGCCGCTTCCTGCTTGGACGGGTCGGCAAAGCTGTCGGGCGAGGGGACAGTGCCCCCGATGGCGACGACGTCTTCGGGGCTCGTGCCCCAGCTTACAGTTGGTTCCACATCGGCGGCATCGATGACGACCGATTTGTCGAAGCTTGCGCCTTCGTCGGTGGCGAGCGAACGCCACCATTCGACCGCGTCGTCCCAAGCTTGCCCCGAAGGCGCGTAGGGACGGCCCTCGAGGTATTCGAACACGGTTTCATCAGGAGCGATCAGCCCGGCGCGGGCGCCGCCCTCGATGCTCATGTTGCACACCGTCAGACGGCCTTCGACGCTCATTTTCTCGAACACGGGTCCGCGATATTCAATGACGTGTCCGGTGCCCCCGGCAGTGCCGATGACGCCGATGATGTGCAGGATAAGGTCCTTGGGCGTCACGCCCGGTCCCAGTTTGCCTTCCACGCGCACTTCCATCGTCTTGCTGGGGCGCAGCAACAAAGTCTGGGTGGCGAGCACATGCTCGACCTCGCTGGTTCCAATCCCAAATGCGAGCGCGCCGATGCCGCCATGGGCTGCGGTATGGCTGTCACCGCAGACGATCGTTGTGCCGGGAAGCGAGAAGCCCTGTTCCGGCCCGACAACGTGAACGATCCCCTGCTCGGGTGCGACGGCGTCGATGTAGTCGATTCCGAAGGCCGGAGCGTTTGCCTCGAGGGCGGCGAGCTGTGCGGCGCTTTGCTTGTCCTCGATAGGCAGGCGTGATCCGTCGCGTGCAAGGCGCGGCGTGGTTGGCAGGTTGTGATCGGGTACCGCCAGCGTGAGATCGGGACGGCGGACCTTTCGCCCAGCAAGGCGCAACGCCTCAAAAGCCTGAGGGCTGGTGACTTCGTGGACCAGATGCCGGTCGATATAGACGAGGCACGTACCATCGTCCTGTCGTTCGACGACATGGGCGTCCCAGATCTTCTCGTAGAGTGTGCGCGGTTTGCTCGCCATGCGGGTGGTTTGGCCTCACTTTGGGACATGCGCAAAAAGGCAAATCAAAGGGCGGGCCAAGATTGCCTTTTATCTCAAGAGAATCATGGAACAGTCATGTTTAGTCTGCTAACTTACATTCATGTCAGCAAAATCATTCTCCTTTCCGATCAAAGTCCTCCCCGCCGATATCGATTTCATGGGGCACGTGAACAATGCGCGCTACCTGAACTGGGTGCAGGACACGGTGCTGGCTCATTGGCAGAAACTTGCGCCAGCAGAGGAAGTGGCAAGCAAGGCGTGGGTCGCGCTCAAGCACGAGATCACCTATCGCAAGCCCGCATTTCTCGATGACGATGTCATTGCCGAGACGGTGCTCGAAAAGATCAAGGGCGCACGCAGCTTCTACAATACCGTGATTCGCCGCGGTGAAGACGTGCTGGCCGAGGTGCAGAGCATGTGGTGCTGCCTCGACAGTGAAACCCACCGCCCCGCGCGCATCAGCGCGGAGGTCGCGGAAAAGTATTTCGGTATCGTCCGGAAGAAGCCAGCTACCTGAGCCGCCTTTGCAAGGCGCCGGAGGCTCCTTATATCATCGGCATGGATAAGCGGTCGCTCACAGCCGGATCGGCACGCAAGCAGGCTTTCGTCGGCTTGTTTCTGGCGTTTGCGATCTTCGCCTCGTGGCTTTCGCTACACCTTTTTTCCATGTTCCGTTTCGAGCTCGACTGGGCCAGCCTTCCGCTGGCCCTCGGGATCGCATTTGTCCAATGCTGGCTATCGGTCGGCCTGTTCATCGTCAGCCATGATGCCATGCATGGCTCGCTGGTTCCGCGCGGCGGGCGGTTGAACGACGCAATCGGCGGCTTCCTGCTGTTCATCTACGCCGGCTTTTCGTGGAAACGGATGCGTGACGCGCATTTCGCACACCACCGGGCGCCGGGCAGCGAAACGGATCCGGATTTCAGCGTAAGCCACCCCACCCGTTTCTGGCCTTGGTACGGCGAATTCCTGCGGCGATATTTCGGGTGGCAGTCGGTCGTGTTCGTGTTCACGGTCGTCCTGGCTTACTGGCTGCTGCTAGGCGTGCCGGTAGAGAAGATCGTCCTTCTCTATGGTGCACCTGCCATCGCGTCCTCGATCCAGCTCTTCTATTTCGGCACCTTCCGCCCGCACCGACATGCAGCGGAAGGCTTTCCCGATGGGCACAATGCGCGGACGGACGATTTCGGCTGGCTCAAGTCTCTCGCCTCGTGCTTTCATTTCGGCTATCATCACGAGCATCATCTCGCGCCGCACGTGCCCTGGTGGAAATTGCCGGATGCGCGCCGGACAGCGATCGAATCACAGGCATCTTCATGAGCGTACCCGCCATCCTCCTTACCGTAGTCCTGTCTATAGCAGGGATGGAGCTGTTTGCCTGGTGGGCACACAAGTACATCATGCACGGATGGGGTTGGGGCTGGCATCGCGACCATCACGAGCCGCATGACAACAAACTCGAGAAGAACGATCTTTACGCCGTGACCTTCGGGACCATCGTATTCGCGATGTTCGCCATCGGCTATGTCTGGTCGGACCTGCTTTGGTGGATCGCTTTCGGGATCACCTGTTATGGTGTCATCTATACGCTGGTGCACGACGGGCTGGTTCATCAGCGCTATTTCAAATGGGTGCCCAAGAGGGGCTATGCCAAGCGCCTGGTGCAGGCCCACAAGCTGCATCACGCCACCATCGGCAAGGAAGGCGGCGTCAGCTTCGGTTTCGTATTCGCGCAGGACCCGGCCAAGCTGAAAGCCGAACTCAGGCGCCAGCGTGAAGCGGGCGAGGCAGTCGTACGCGAAAGCGCCGGAGCGTAGACCGCCCCGGCGCTTCGAAAATTCAGGTTCTCAGCCCTACCTTGCGTAGTTAACGTACAGGCCGTGGATCAGGCCCGGAATAAACCCGAGCAGCGTCAGCACCAGATTAAGCAGGAAAGTGCCGCCAAGTCCGTGCTTCGCTGCAACGCCGAGCGGGGGAAGAAGGATGGTGGCGATAAGAATGAGAATGGCCATTGAGTTTTCCTTATGTCTACCCTCCCGCCATCTGAGAAAATAACGTCATGGGATAATTGCGGTTCCTGAATATTCGCAGCTTTCCGGTATTTCCCACTTCGCGGCACTTCAAAGCGAATGAAAGTGGACATGCGCTGAAATACTGGCAGAATTGCCGGTCATGGGGGACATCTTCCTTTCCTATGCCCGCGCTGACCGTGAAAGTGCGGAGCGGCTGGCGGCCGAGATCGAGGCTGCCGGTTATTCGGTCTGGTGGGATCGCCACATCGATGGCGGTTCGGAATTCGCCAAGGAAATCGAACGAAGGCTGGAAGAGGCGCAGGTCGTCCTCGTTCTCTGGTCCAAAGACGGCGTCACGTCCCGCTGGGTGCGCGACGAGGCGGGGATAGGCCTAGAAGCAGGAAAGCTGGTGGCTACCAGTCTCGACGGAACCCCCCCACCGATCGGGTTCAAACAGATTCACGCCATCGACATGACGGACGATCACGGCCACGGCGATCTCCTGCGCGCGTTGGGCCACAGGCTGGGCAGCCTGCCCTCTTCGCCTCCTGCATCACAAGCCGCGCCTGCCCGCAGTCTCGTGGGGATTTTTGCAGCTGTCGGGGCTATTCTCCTTCTCGCAGGCCTGGGGGCGTGGTGGTTTGCCGGCGGGTCGGCAGGATCCGTCGAGGCAACTAAGCAAGAAGAACTAACCGCTGTCGCGGTCCTGCCCTTCCGCTCGCTCTCGCAAGATGAAGAGGATCGCTATTTCGCCGAAGGCGTGGCGGAAGAAATCCTCAACCGATTGGGCGCGCTGACCGAGCTGCGTGTCACGGCGCGTTCTTCCAGTTTCCAGTTTGCCGAAACCGACCTCCAGGCCGGCGAAGTGGCGGAAAGGCTCGGGGTGACGCACCTCGTCGACGGGACTGTGAGGAGAAATGGCGAGGATTGGCGCGTCACGGCACAGCTCGTGCGCGCCGAAGATGGCAGTCAGCTCTGGAGCGACACTTACGACGTTGCCGGATCCGACATCCTGCGCGTCCAGTCGGAAATTGCCGAACGCGCGGCCGAGGCACTTGGCGTGCTGCTGGATGACGACAAGCGTTCCCGGATGGGCGATGCGGGTATCGATAATCCCGAAGCTTATGCGCTCTTCGCACGGGGTCTGGACCTCTTCGGTAAAGCGCACAACCAGGGCGCGACCTACGAAAATCTGGCCGAGGCCAACGAGTTGTTCGACCGTGCTTTCGCGCTCGAACCGAAATTCTGGAATGCGCAGATCGCTGCAATCGACCGTTACAGCCACTTGCTGACCGACCACAGCATCGGCTTTGATGTTGGGGGACCCGCAGTAGCCGAAGAGGCGCGTCTCGAAATTCTACGCAGACTGGCATTGGCGCGCGAGAATGCGCCTCGCTCGGCCTATCCGATTATCGACCAGCAGGCGATCCAGTATTCGGACGACTGGTCCAACGCGAGGGAGGTCGTGGAACGCCTTCTGACGCATCAGGGCAGCTGCAGCATGCTTACGAGCTACGATGACTGGCTGGTCATACGGCTGGGGCTGGTCGACGAGTATATCGAGTATGCGCAGCGCCAAAGGAAGTGCGATCCCTTGTCGAGCCGCGTCCCGCTGGTGGCGATGTTGATCTATGCCGACCGCCTCGATGAGGCGATCGAGATTGCCGAGAGCGCTGGGGACACCTCGGAGGCGATGATGCGCATCCATGTTCTCGCGCTGGCGGCCGCCGGACGGACCGGAGAGGCGCGCGAAGTGTTGGGCAAGATGGACCCGCAGGCATATTATCGGGGGCAGGCAGAGACCTGGGTGCTCGCTGCCGAAGGCGACCGAAAGGGTTTGCAGGCCCAGAAAGAGTTCTTCGAACAAATGGGTGCGCCCGATGTCGCGTTCCTGCATGTCGCAACATTGATGGGTGATCAGGATTTCGCCGATGAGGTCGCAGCCAGGATCGACGCACGGCCGGCGGGGCCGATCTGGTTCGCACACAGCGGCATAGTAACGTGCCACTGCGGCAATGGCTTCGATCTCGATGCGACGCCGAGATTCAAGGCGCGGCTCGAGCAAGCCGGCGCGTCGCTGGATCTTCCGTCTCCGATGGACTGGCCCTTGCAGAAGGACTGAGGCGCTATTCGTTGCGAGTGGCGATCCAGGTTCCTGCGATGGCAAGGATCGCCAGCGACACCCAGTACCATGGGTGTCCGAGCGTGAAGTAAGTCACCACGGCGCCCGTCGCCATCGCACCGATCGCCATAGTCTTGGACCTCCGGCTGATCGCACGCCGTTCGCGCCAATCGAGAACTTGCGGCCCCCAGTGCGGATGGTCGAGGATTTTTTGCTCCAGCTCTGGGCTGGATCGGGCGAAGAAATAGACCGCGAGGAGCAGGAACGGGACCGTCGGCATGATCGGCAGGAACGCGCCGATCGCGCCAAGTGCTACCGCAATATAGCCAAGGACGCGGTAGATCGTGCGCATGTCAGCCTGCTGCGATCCGCGCAGCGTGCTCCTTTACCAAGGCGATCATGTTGGGCACGCCCTGCGTGCGATTGCTCGACAGCTGGTTCTTCAGGTCGAAGGGGGCGAGGGCAGCGTGAATGTCCATGTGGGCGACTTCGCTAGCAGGACGATCCTGAACGGCGGAAATCACCAGCGCGACGATGCCCTTGGTGATCGCTGCATTGCTGTCGGCGAGAAAGTGGAGCCTGCCCGGCTCGCCGGTGGGATAGACCCACACGCTCGCGGAACAGCCGCGCACCAGGGTTGCATCGGTCTTCAACGCGTCCGGCATCTCGTCCAGTTCGCGCCCGAGTTCGATCAGGAGGCGATAACGTTCATCGCCTTCGAGGAACTCGTACTCTTCTTCGATATCGGAAAGGGATCGCATGGCGGCGCCCTCTAGCCTGCGAGCGCGCATGCGTCCATCGTCTCAGCCCATCAGGCCGCCCGGGCGGGTAAAGGCATGGTAGATCACGTAGATCCAGCTGATGAAGCCATGGAAGATGGCCCAGAGGATCGATTGGTTCTGGCTCCACGAAATTGCAATCGCTAGCGCGCTGCCGATCCCGATCCCGACCTTGGCGACTTCGCCGCCCCGCTCGATCACAGGTCCACCCCGCTGGCGATTGCCTCGAGCTTCTTGATGCGCTCTTTCAGGTCGGCAAGTTCGATACGGGCCGCGCCCATCGAAGAGCCTTCTTCTGCCCGCGGGCCGTGATGTCCCTCGAGTTCGCTGCGCTTGAGCTCCAGCCAGCCCTGCCAGCCACGTAACATGGCCGCTGCGATGATGACGAGACCAGTCAGGCTGGCTGCCGCGATAATCAATGTAGGTTCGAACATTTCCCCATGTCCTCCTTGAACCAGTGCCTCTTCCTATTCGCCTTTGCCGGGCTGCTTGTCGCGCAGCGCTTCGATCTCGGCGGCAATTCTCTTGGTTTCCTGAGCGTCGAGCGAATTGCCGTCGGTGGCGATCCTCTCGAGTACCTTGATCCGTTCGCGCAGGTCTTCGATTTCCTGTTCCGTTTCCGCATCGCGGGCCTGGCCGAAGCTTTCGTTACCGCGTTCGTCGGTGACGATGCCGCGGTCTGCGCGGTGGCGAGCCTTGCCCATCTGGACGATGCCCCACACCACGATCGCGACGACAGCTACGATGGCCCATCCACTCACGAAGCACGCTCCCGCTTGTCTTCGACTGCATCAAGTGCCCGCAGTTCATCGATCTGCGCCGCGAGTGCATGGTTGCTGTCGGTGGCGATGCGTTCGAGCACGCGGACGCGTTCTTCCATCTTGCTGTAATCGCCATTGCCGAAACGGGCCTGGTCTGCCTTGGCCTGCTCGACCTGCGCCTTGAGTTCCAGCTTGCGCTCATCGGCACGGATCTGGCTGCGGTGGATGACGATACCGGTCACCATGCCAAGGCTGGCGACTGTCAGGATGAACCCGAAGATGAGTATGAGGTCAGGGTCCATCATGCAGTCTCCTTGGTCGTGCGTAGTTGTTCGATCTCATCGGCCAGGCCGATCGTCCGGTCGGTAGCGATGCGCTCCAGCACTTCGACACGTTCTTCGAGCTCGCCTTTGGAGTTTGGCTTCATGTCGTCAGCGGTCCGGTTGTGAAGCTTCCGGAATCCGATGGCGAAGGCAAAGCCGCCCGCCGCAGCCAGCGCTGCAATGATTAGCGCGTCCTGCACCAATTGCGCATCTGCACCGCCGAACATCAGTTGGCCTCCGACTTGTCACGCAGGCGATCGATCTCGCTGGTAAGGTGATAGCCGCTGTCGGTCACGATGCGCTCGACATTGCCGAGCCGGTCCTTGAGCGAGCCGAGTTCGGCACGCAGTTCGGCATTTTCCTGGGTGAGCAGCTTGACCCGCTCCACGGCTTGGTCGTTCCGCGGATACACCGCCTTGCCCCAGCTGTTTTCAAGCGGATAGCCATGCTTCACGCGGATCCAGGTGTTGGCGACCCAGCCGAGTGCGATGAGGGCCGAGGGAATGGCGAGCATCGCTACGGGGATTTCAGACAAGTCCATTATGCTTTCTCCGAAGTCTTGATGTCGAGCGGCACGCCAGTGCCGGTGTCGCGGTCGCGCAGGGCTTCGATTTCGTCGCTCAGCGAATAGCCGCGGTCGGTGACGATCTTTTCGAGCACGATCATGCGGTCCTGCATGGAGTCGAGCTTGTCATGCAGCTCGCGGTTCTCTTCGCGCAGTCGCTTGGTTTCCGCCGTGTCGCGGCGCTCGGTCTTGCCGCCCCATTCGTCTTCGAGAGAGTAGCCATGCTTGGCGCGGATCCAGTTGTTGATAAGCCAACCACCAGTGCTGAGCGCCACCAGGGCAATGACGAAAGCCGGGCCTCCCCAATCCATTATGCTCTCTCCGAATTCTTGATATCGAGCGGCACGCCGCTGCCTTTGTCTTCGACTTGGCGCTGGTCACGAAGCGCTTCGATCTGCGTGGCCACATCGTAGCCCTTGTCGGTCACGATACGCTCGAGCACCTGGACGCGGTCTTCGAGTTGCTGCACGCGGCTGGCGTATTGCGCGGCCTTTTCGGAACTAGCCTCGGCGGTGGCCGAGATGCGCTTTTCCTCAAGCTTGCGCTGGTTCACCAGCCAGATGATGCCAAGCACCATGATAAAGGGTGCAAGCGGGATCAATATTGCCAGATCCATGGTCTTTCCTCCCCTCTTCGCGGCTTAGCGCAGGCGCTCGATTTCGGCGGTCAGGCGCGGGTTGTTGCTGACGTAGAAGGTCTCGACGTCGGCGAGGCGGCGGTCGATATCCTTCATGCGGCTACGGATCTCGCGAGCCGTGCGCTTCGGGTTCTGGCGCACGCCCTGCCAGTACTTCTGCTCGGCAGGCTCGGAATAGAGATGCGCGGGCTTCTTGTTCAGCAGCAGGCCGGCCAGGAAGTAGAAGGGGATCGTCGATCCACCGGTCATGAAGGTCAGGCCGAGGAAGCCGAGGCGAACCCAGAAGGCATCGACGCCCGTGTAGTCCGCGATGCCCGAGCACACGCCCATCAGCTTCGCATTGGTCTTGTCGCGATAGAGGGTTGTACGGGGGCTATTCACTTTGCTGCTCCTTTTTTCTCGGCGATCAGCTGTTCGAGTTCGCGCAGCTGCTGGTTGTCCTCTTCGCTGTCATGGACGAGGCGGGCAGGACGGAAATCGGGGTTGTCGGAAGCCACCAGGCGTTCAACGGTGTCCATGCGGTCATCGAGGCGCTTGGCGAGGTTGTAGAGCTCTTCGAGCAGGGCCTCGTCATCGGTGGTGATGGTGGCGGAAGTCTTCCATTTCGTGATGTAGTGGAGAATGATCCACGGCAGCGCGATGAAGATCGATACGATTGCAAAAATCTCGTCCACGGGTCAGTCCTCTTTCTTTGCGCCGTCCTTGCCGAGCGCCTTTTTCATCTGTTCAAGTTCGTCATCGATTGCATCGGCGCCTTCGAGCGCGGCAATCTCGTCGGATAGGCTCGGCTGGCCCTTGCCCTCGATCGACAGCGCATCGGCGCGGCCTTCGGCGTAATCGACGCGGCGTTCGAGCTGGTCGAAGCGGCTGAGCGCATCGTCCACGCGATCTTCGGTCATCAGGCTGCGCAGCTTGACGCGGTTCTCTGCGCTTTCGAGACGCGCCGCGATGGCAGTCTGGCGGCTGCGAGCTTCGCGCAGGCGGTTCTGCAGCTTGGCGATGTCCTTTTCGTAAGCGCGCAGGGCATCGTCGAGCACCGAGATTTCCTGTTTGAGCTGGTCGGCCATGTCGCCGGCCTTTTTCTTCTCGACCAGGGCTGCACGGGCGAGGTCTTCACGATCTTTCGAAAGTGCGAGCGCTGCCTTTTCGCCCCAATCGGTCTGGAGCCGTTCGAGCTTGACCGAATGGCGGTGCATTTCCTTCTGGTCGGCGATGGTGCGAGCGGCACTTGCGCGGACCTCGACCAGCGTTTCCTCCATTTCGAGGATGATCATGCGGATCATCTTCTGAGGATCGTCCGCCTGGTCGAGCATGTCGTTGAAGTTGGCCGCGATGATGTCACGGGTACGGCTGAAGATTCCCATCAAAGGTGCTCCACTGGAAAAAAACTGTGCAGTGCGCTTGCCGGTGTCCTGCGTCGGAGTGGGCGAGTGGCGAAGCCGTTCTACCTCACTGTCGAGCCGCGACAAGCGGACTGTATTGGGGCGGGCCGAAGCGTTCTTCTGCGCTGGGTTGCGCGGGGGACTACCGGGGGTAGAACGCTCCGGCCCGAGGGGATCGAAATTGCTCACGCGATTTCCACATGCTGGATCGATGCCACCAGCGGCATCGGGGTGGTGACCGTGATCTGCGAGCTCAGGGCTACGAATGCCGTCATCATGGCGATGCTGGCGATGGCGGCCTTGCCGAGCTGGGTGCTGAAGAACTTGCGGTCGTACATGGTGTCCTCCCTTGGACGTAAACAGTTGTTGTCCCATGTTCAGCAAGGGGTGTGCCAAACTCGTAAAACGGGAGAAATCGGTAGCCTTTGAGTGGGTGGGTGGAAATCGACATGGCGGGGATTGCCAAGCCTTGGTGAAAATCCCTATATATTGGTTATGGAGCGGGAAAATCAGTATATCGGCCAGTCTGGGGCCTTTCTCGACGCGGTCGAGCGGACCAGTCGCGCGGCCCCCATGCGCAGGCCCGTTCTGGTCATCGGCGAGCGCGGTACCGGCAAGGAACTGATTGCCGAGCGACTCCACCGTCTGTCCACCCGCTGGGACGAGCCGCTCGTTACGATGAACTGTGCAGCGCTTCCCGAAACGCTCATTGAGGCCGAACTGTTCGGCCACGAAGCAGGTGCGTTTACGGGAGCTACCAAACAACGCGCCGGAAGGTTCGAGGAAGCCGACAAGGGCACGTTATTCCTCGACGAACTGGGTACTTTGTCGATGGGCGCCCAAGAGCGCCTGTTGCGTGCCGTGGAATATGGCGAGGTGACGCGCATTGGTTCGTCACGCCCGATGAGGGTCGACGTGCGGATTGTCGCTGCCACCAATGAGGACTTGCCAGCCAAGGCGGCTCGGGGCGAGTTCAGGGCTGATCTGCTCGACCGCTTGAGTTTCGAGGTCATCACCCTGCCGCCCCTTCGTGTGCGCGAGGGCGATATCGAGGTGCTGGCCGATTATTTCGGACGCCGGATGGGTGCGGAACTCGGCTGGGAAGCCTGGCCCGGTTTCGCCGATCATGTCTCCGAAGAGCTCGAGAACCATCCCTGGCCGGGCAATGTGCGTGAATTGCGCAACGTAGTCGAACGTGCGGTGTACCGCTGGGATGACTGGGAGACCCCGATCGCCCACGTCCAGTTCGATCCTTTCGACAGCCCTTGGAAGCCTGTCTCTCCCGCGCCTCCCAAGCAGGCTTCTGCCGAAGCAGCTAGCCCGCAGCCCGGCGCACCGTCGATAGACCTCGACCATGTCGACGATCTCAAGGCCGCGGTGGACGAGCATGAACGCGCCATAATCGAGCATGCGCTTGGCAAGCACCGCTGGAACCAGCGACAGACAGCCAAGGCGCTAGGCCTGAGCTACGACCAGCTACGCCATGCGATCAAGAAACACGGCCTCATGGAAGAGGGCGAGTAGGAAAACATTTACTGCACCGCGCTATATCCTCGGCAATTGTCGGAAGGGGACAAGCAATGGATTTTGTAAAGGGTGCTCTTGGATTGATTGGTACCGTCGTGATTGCGGGTTGGGTCGCCTATTCGGTTTCGGCTCCGCGCAACGCCGAAAACGCGATGAACCAGGAAATGGCAGCGCTCGACGGGAAGAGCATCAACCAGGTCATGGATGAGAGCAAGGCAGAGGCCTACGCGGTCCAGTGCGAGGAATTCCAACGACTGGCTGAGGAGGAATGGAGCCGCTCGATCGAGCAGAACCGTCCTGCTCGCATGGAGCACTATGACGCGCAGATCGCGCGCTTCTGCCAGTAAGCGCGGCTAACCCTGTCCGGCATCGCGGCGGCAGGTGAGCTCGTCCGCGCCGATATAGAGGACGACATTCTCGCCCACGGGCTCGATCCACAGGTCGTCCATCCCCTGGCGTACCGCGACGATCGGGCGCGAATGCATGAAGGCGGATTCGATAAAGCCTTCGCCACGCCGGTGCTCCAGCGTGTCGCGCGGGGTATAGAGGTCGAGGTTTCCGCTCCAGGCGGTTAGCACGTATTCCTGCGGACGGTCCTGCGGTGGCTTCTCGGTAAAGTTGCAAGCTCCGCTTTCCTGCGGATCCAGCCGGTTCATCCAGGTTCCGACGCCGGGATTGGGGTCCTGCCTCTCGGCGAAGTCGGGCAGCCCTTCTTCCGGAGTCCAGGCCGCGTCGCGGTCGCGCGGCCCCTCGGGCGCCTCGTTCTCGGTCGCACCGCCGCAGGCTGACAGCATCAAAAAGGCGGCGATGGTTGTACAAGCATACTTCATCTCGCATCCCCTTCTTAGGGGCTCTCCCGGCCAATCAGGCAAAACGGGACGGCCGGGCGAGCACGGCGCGGCCATGATGGTCGCTTATTGGTTATACCACGAACCGGGACAAAATGCAGAACCTATTGCTTTTCTCGGGACTCGCGCCTATCTCGCCACCCATCCCGACATTGTCGCGACACTGAAGGGGCTGGCGCCGCAAGGGGCCGGCGCAAAGTCTCGTTGTCGTAACACACGTCCGCAATTGGAGTATGAATGGCCGATCTTGCACGCTTGAACGAAGTAATCGAACCCGAAGCGAACGCGCTGGGTTTCGAGCTCGTGCGCGTGAAGATGGTCCCTTCCGAGGCCGGTGATGGTGGCGAAGCGCTCCAGATCATGGCCGAAGACCCGAAGACGGGCCAGCTCATCATCGAGCAGTGCGCTGCGCTGTCGCGCCGCGTTTCCGAGCGGATCGACGAGCTTGAAGAGCAGGGCGAAGTGCTTATCGAGGGTGCCTATCACCTCGAAGTCAGCTCGCCCGGCATCGACCGCCCGCTCACCCGCGCCAAGGATTTCGAAAACTGGGCCGGGCATGAAGCGAAGGTTTCCATGGCCAAGGGCTATGACGGCCAGCGCAACTACAAGGGCGAACTCAAGGGCCTCGAGGGCGACCTCGTGGTGATCGAAGACGCCAAGGCGGGCGAAGCGAAACTCCCCCGCGACCAGATTCACTCGGCAAAGCTCGTCTTGACCGACGCGCTTATTGCCGCCACCCAGCCGCTCGACACGAGTGGTGCCGACGACATCGAAGAAGAAAAGGCAGACGACTGATGGCCAGTGCCATTTCCGCCAACAAGGCTGAACTCCTCGCGATTGCTAATGCGGTCGCATCGGAAAAGATGATCGACAAATCCATCGTGATCGAAGCGATGGAAGAGGCGATCCAGAAGTCCGCCCGCAACCGCTATGGTGCGGAGAACGACATCCGCGCCAAGCTCGATCCGCAGACGGGCGACCTTCGCCTGTGGCGTGTCGTCGAGGTCGTTGAGGAAGTCGAAGACTACTTCAAGCAGGTCGATCTCAAGCAGGCCCAGAAGCTGGAAGCCGATGCCAAGATCGGTGACTTCATCGTCGATCCGCTGCCCCCGGTCGATCTCGGCCGTATCGACGCTCAGTCGGCCAAGCAGGTCATCTTCCAGAAGGTCCGCGACGCAGAGCGCGAGCGCCAGTTCGAAGAATTCAAGGACCGTGCCGGCGAAGTCATCACCGGTGTGATCAAGTCGGTCGAGTTCGGCCACGTGATCGTCAACCTCGGCCGTGCCGAAGGCGTCATCCGCCGCGACCAGCAGATCCCGCGCGAAGCCGCCCGTGTCGGCGAGCGTGTCCGCGCGCTCATCACCAAGGTGGAACGCAACAACCGCGGCCCGCAGATATTCCTCAGCCGCGCGCACCCCGATTTCATGCGCAAGCTGTTCGCGCAGGAAGTGCCCGAAATCTACGACGGCATCATCGAGATCAAGGCAGCCGCTCGCGACCCGGGCAGCCGCGCCAAGATCGGCGTCATCAGCCATGACAGCAGCATCGACCCCGTCGGCGCCTGCGTCGGCATGAAGGGTAGCCGCGTCCAGGCCGTCGTGCAGGAACTGCAGGGCGAAAAGATCGACATCATCCCCTGGTCGGATGACGGCGCGACCTTCATCGTGAACGCGCTCCAGCCGGCCACCGTCAGCCGCGTCGTCCTTGATGAAGAAGACGGCCGCATCGAAGTCGTCGTTCCCGACGACCAGCTGTCGCTCGCCATCGGCCGCCGCGGCCAAAACGTGCGTCTCGCCAGCCAGCTGACCGGCAACCAGATCGACATCATGACCGAGGAAGAAGCCTCGGAGAAGCGCCAGAAGGAATTCGCCGAGCGCTCGAAGATGTTCGAAGAGGAACTGGACGTCGACGAAACACTCTCGCAGCTGCTCGTGGCCGAAGGCTTCGCCGACCTGGAAGAAGTCGCCTATGTCGAGCTGGAAGAGCTCGCCAGCATCGAAGGCTTCGACGAGGAACTGGGTGAAGAACTCCAGAACCGCGCCAAGGAAGCGCTTGACCGCCAGGAAGCCGCGCATCGCGAGGCACGCCGCGAACTGGGCGTCGAAGACGATCTCGCCGAATTGCCGCACCTGAGCGAAGCGATGCTCGTTACGCTGGGCATGGCAGGTCTCAAGACGCTCGACGACGTGGCCGACCTCGCAACCGACGAACTCATCGCCAAGAAGCGCGAAGCTCCGCGTCGCCGCAACAACGCGGACGGCCCGCCGATGCGCCGCGATCGTCCGATGCGCGAGCAGGACAAGGGCGGTGTGCTGGGCGAATACGGCCTGACCGAAGAGCAGGGCAACGAAATCATCATGGCTGCCCGTGCACATTGGTTCGAAGACGAAGAGGAAGCTCCGGCAGCCGCCGAGGC
Organism: Erythrobacter sp.; assembly: GCA_013001165.1. GTDB lineage: Bacteria > Pseudomonadota > Alphaproteobacteria > Sphingomonadales > Sphingomonadaceae > Qipengyuania. The sequence goes on along the minus strand of JABDNC010000261.1, from coordinate 5,912 downwards.
GACCGAAACGCAGGAGGCCGCCGATGCGGACTCCACCCAATGAGCGCCTGACGTCCGACATCGCTGACGCGCCCAAGGCACGGAAAGCTTCCGAGCCCGAACGGCGCTGCATCCTTACCGGAAAGACGGACTCGCGCGATGCGCTGGTCCGTCTCGCCGCGTCTCCCTCCGGACTTGTCCTGCCAGATGCGCAGGAAAAGGCCCCGGGGCGGGGCGCATGGGTGTGTTCCTCGCGCACGGCCATCGAAGAAGCATTGGCGAACGGCAAGCTTAAGGCCGGCCTCTCGCGCGCCTTCAAGACGGGCGATCTGGAGATTCCCGAAAATCTGCCCGAAAAGATCGAGGCCGCGCTGACCCGCGTCTTTCTTGACCGGCTGGGTCTCGAAATGCGCGTCGGAGCCCTTATCTTGGGAACGCAGCGCATTGCCGAAACGGCACGGGCCGGTGGTGTAGCGCTGCTTCTCCACGCGAGCGACGCCAGCGAGGACGGGCGCAAGAAGCTCGACCAGGCCTGGCGCGTAGGGCGCGATGCGGAGGGGTCGGGCGAACGTGGCTGGACACTGCCACTGGACCGCGACGCTTTGTCTGTGGCATTGGGCCGCGACAATGTCGTCCACCTTGGTCTGACACACGATGCTTCGGCTGCGCGGGTTCTCAAGCCCTTGATGCGCCTGATGCATTATCTGGGACGGGATATCCCTGAGGAATTCGGGCGGGCCAATGCGCACGCCGGTGACGATACGAACGATTGAACGAAGAGAAACGAGCTAGAATGAGCGACGACGACAAGAAACCTGCCCGCAAACCGCTTTCCCTGAAAGGCGCGCAGTCGGGTGAGGTCAAGCAGACCTTCAGCCACGGCCGCACCAACAAGGTCGAGGTCGAGGTGAAGCGCCGCCGCAAGCTCGTGAAGCCGGGCGAAGCGCCGCCGCCTCCGCCCCCGCCTGCGCCCGAGCCGGAGGCTGCTCCCGCTCCCGCACCTGCGCCAGCGCCGAAGAAGGCTGCGCCCAAAAAGGCTGCTGCTGCTGCGGAAACCCCGCAGGAACGCGTCGCGCGTCTCCAGCGCGAGGCTGAAGAAGAGCGTCTGAAGATGGCCGAGGAAGCGCGCAAGCGTGAGGAGGCGACCGCGAAGAAGGCTGCCGCGGACGAAAAGAAGCGCGCGGAAGATAATAAGAAGGCCGAGGAAGAGGCCGCGAAGAAGGCCAAGGAAGAAGCCAAGAAGCCGAAGAAGGCCGAAGCGGTCGAGGAAGCTCCCGCAGAGGAAGCTCCCGCAGAGGAAGCTCCGGCCGAGAAGGGCACTCCGACGCCCGCCGCGCGCAAGTTCACGCCGGTCAAGCGTCCGGAAATCAAGAAGCCGGAACGCAAGAAGAAGGACGACAAGCCCGAGCGTGGTTCGGAAAAGCCAGACAAGCGCCGTTCAGGCAAGCTCAGCGTCAAGAAGGCGCTCAACGAGGATGAAGGCCGCCGTGCACGAAGCCTCGCCGCGCTCAAGCGTGCGCGCGAAAAGGAACGCCGCCTGCAGGGTGGTGGCTCCAGCAAGCCGCGCGAAAAGCAGGTCCGCGACGTGGTTGTCCCCGAGGCGATCACCGTTGGCGAACTGGCCAAGCGTATGGGCGAGAAGGGTGCCGACCTCGTGAAGGAGCTCTTCAATCTCGACATGATGGTCACCGTCAACCAGACGATCGACCAGGACACGGCAGAGCTGCTCGTCGAACAGTTCGGTCACAATATCGAGAAGGTGTCTGAAGCCGACGTCGATATCGCGGTCGAGGCAGATGTCGATCCGGAAGAAACGCTGAAGCCGCGTCCGCCGGTCGTGACCATCATGGGCCATGTCGATCACGGCAAGACCAGCCTGCTCGACGCGCTTCGCGGCGCGAACGTGACCAAGGGCGAAGCCGGCGGCATCACGCAGCATATCGGCAGCTACCAGGTGAAGACGAAGGGCGGCGATATGATCACCTTCCTCGACACGCCGGGTCACGCCGCCTTCACGCAGATGCGCCAGCGCGGTGCCAACGTCACCGATATCGTGGTGCTGGTGGTCGCAGCCGACGACGGCATCATGCCGCAGACCATCGAGGCCATCAATCACACCAAGGCCGCCGGCGTCCCGATGATCGTAGCGATCAACAAGATGGACAAGCCGGAAGCCGATGCGAACAACGTGCGCAGCCGCCTGCTCGAACACGAAGTCATCGTGGAAGCGATGTCGGGCGATGTGCAGGACGTCGAAATCTCGGCCAAGGCCAAGACCGGGCTCGACGAACTGCTCGAAAAGATCGCGCTCCAGGCCGAACTGCTCGAACTCAAGGCGAACCCCGACCGCATGGCCGAGGCAACCGTCATCGAGGCTCAGCTCGACAAGGGCCGCGGTCCTGTTGCCACCGTGCTCGTCACGCGCGGCACGCTGGAGCGTGGGAACACCTTCGTCGTCGGTACCGAGAGCGGCCGCGTCCGTGCGATCGTCGACGACCAAGGCAAGCAGATCAAGAAGGCCGGTCCTTCGATGCCGGTCGAAGTCCTCGGCCTCGGCGGCGTGCCGAGCGCCGGTGACGTCCTGACCGTGGTCGAGAACGAGCAGCGTGCGCGCGAAGTTGCTGCCTATCGCCAGGAAAAGGCGACGGAGAAGCGCACTGCTCTGGCCCCGACCAGCTTCGATACGATGTTCAACAACCTCGCTTCGAACGTGATCGAATTCCCCGTACTGGTGAAAGCCGATGTGCAGGGTTCGGTCGAGGCGATCACCACCGCGCTGCACAACCTCTCGAACGACGAGATCAAGGTCCGCGTGTTGCACGCAGGCGTTGGCGCGATCACCGAGAGCGACGTGACCCTGGCTTCGGCCTCGAACGCGCCGATCATCGGCTTCAACGTGCGCCCCAATGCAAAGGCGCGCGAGCTGGTGAAGCGCGACGGCGTGGAGATGAAGTATTACGACGTCATCTACCACCTGACCGAGGAAATCGCGAAGGAGATGGCAGGCGAGCTGGGTCCGGAGCGGATCGAACATGTCGTCGGCCGCGCTGCCGTCAAGGAAGTGTTCCGTTCGGGCAAGAAGGACAAGGCCGCCGGCCTGTTGGTCGAGGAAGGTGTCATTCGCAAGGGGCTGCACGCACGCCTCACGCGCGAAGACGTCATCGTCTCGGCCACGACCATCGCCTCACTGCGCCGCTTCAAGGACGATGTGGACGAAGTCCGCGCGGGCCTCGAATGCGGTGTGGTCCTTGCCGACACCAACGACATCCAGCCGGGCGACCAGCTCGAGGTGTTCGAGGTCGAGGAGCGTGAACGCACGCTGTGAGCGAGACGCACGACGCAAGACAGCATAACGAAGGCGCCGCCCATGCCGATTTGATGGGCGTCGCCTTCGACAGCTTTGACGAAGAGCGCGAGGAAATTACCTTGCGCTTCACCGCGCCCGACAGCTTCATCACCCCGCGCGGCAGCGTACAGGGTGGCTTGGTTGCGGGCTTCCTCGACGAGGTTATGGGCTGGGCGCATGTCTGGGCCACAGACCATGCGGAAGCGCCGCTCAATCTCGAAATTTCGATGACCTTGCTGCGCCCTGTGATGGCCGGTCCGCTCGTCGGCAAAGGCCGCGTTATTCGCCGAGGTCGCCGTGTAATCTTCCTCGAGGGTGAATTGTTCGACGAGGCCGGCAACCTGCTGGCCCGCTCGACGAGCACGGCCTTACCGACCCCGCGGCCGGTAATGGGCGAAGGCTGACGCAATGACGCGCTATCTTGCGCTTCTGGGCAGTATCAATATCGGCGGCAACCGGATCAAGATGGTCGATCTCAAGGCGGCTCTTGCCGATGCCGGATATTCCGATGTCGAGACCGTCGCGGCCAGCGGGAACGTGATCTTCACCGATGACCGTGACCCGGCGCTGATCGAGATCGAACTCGAAAGCGTGGTCCAGCAGCGTTTCGGTTTCAAATCCTGCGCCATGGTCCGTTCGCGCGACGAGGTGCAGGCCGCGATAACGGAAAACCCCTTTCATGGAACGGGCCCCGAACACGGCTCGGACAAGATGGTGCATTCGATCTTCCTGAGCCAGCAACCCGATACTGCGGCAGTCGACGCGCTTATCCAAGAACACTGCACGAAGGGCAGCGAGAGGCTGGCGCTGGGTAATCGCGTCCTGTTCCTCGACTATGTGCACGGAGTTGGCGTATCGGACCTGTCGAACAAGGTTCTTGAACGGCGGTTGCGCTGCAAGGGGACGGCCCGCAACATGAACTCGCTCAAACGTATTCTAGGAAAGATGGCAGACTGATGGCCCGCAACCTATCCACCCCCGAACAGCAATCCGTTCGCGTCCTGAAGGTGGGCGAGCGAGTCCGGCACATCTTGTCCGAACTGCTCGCGCGCGGCGAAGCGCATGACGATGTGCTGCGTGCGTCGAATATCGCCGTGACCGAAGTCCGCATGACGCCCGACCTTCGCAATGCGAAAGCCTATGTGAAACCCCTGCTGGGACAGGACGAGGCAGCGGTGCTCAAGGCTTTGCGCACGAATACGGCCTTCTTCCAGAAGGAAGTCGCCAAGCGGTTGGGCCTGAAATTCGCGCCCAAGCTCGCGTTCCAGCCCGACGAAAGCTTCGACGAGGCGGGCCGCATCGAGCAGCTGCTCTCCGACCCCAAGGTCGCACGCGACCTCGAGGACGAAGAATAGGCCCTATCCGGCGGCGCCCGGCAGGGTGTACCCTACCGGTGCGTCGGGACCCAGCGGGATGCCGAGGTAGAACCAGCCCACAATCAGCAAGACGCCCGAGATGAGCAGCCATACCGAGTAGGGCAGCATCATCGCGGTCAGGCTGCCGAGACCGAAGTCCTTCACCCAGCGCTGCGCGAAAACCAGGATCAGCGGGAAGTAGACCATCAGCGGCGTGATGATGTTGGTCGCACTGTCACCTACGCGGTAGGCGGCGGTCGCACCTTCGGGACTGATGCCGAGCAGCATGAGCATCGGCACGAGGATCGGGGCGAGCAGCGCCCACTTCGCCGATGCCGAACCCACGAAGAGGTTCAGGATACCTGCGAAAATCACCATCAGGCCGAGGACCAGCGGCAGTGGCAGGCCGGTGCTTTCGATACCGGCAGCGCCATGGACCGCGGTGATCAGGCCGAGATTGGACCAGCCGAACATCGCCACGAAATGCGCGGCGGCAAAGGCGAGGACGAGGTAATAACCCATGTCCTTCATGCTCTCGGCCATCATGTTCACGAGGTCGCGGTGGTTCTTGATCGTGCCGGTGGCGCGGCCATAGGCCCAGCCGGTCAACAGGAAGAGCAGGAAGAAGCCTGCTACCAGCGACTGGTAGAGCGGGCGCAGCTGCGCGTGGATCGAACAGTCGGCAGCAGGCACTGCGTCGCATGCAGCCTCGTCGATCAGCGGAGTGCCGGGGGCGAAAACCATCACTAGCCACAAGCCGATCACGAACAGTGCGGCAAGACCTGCGTGGCGCAGGCCCTTGGAGGCCAGCGCTTCGTCGTTCGCGGCAGGATCGGCAGGCGTGTCACCGGCTTCTACACCGGCTGTCGCACCGCCGGTCCATGCGCCGAGGCGCGGCTCGATGATCTTGTCGGTCACATACCAGATGATCGGCAGGTAGAGGAACGTCATTGCGGCGATGAAATACCAGTTGCCGGCGATGTTCGCGGTCCAGCTGGGGTCGAGCGCGCTGGCACCCACGGCTTCCTCGGTGATACCGAAGAGCAGGGCGTCGAGCTGGCCGGGCGAGATATTGGCCGAGAAACCCCCGGAAACACCGGCGAAAGCGGCCGCGATGCCGGCGAGCGGATGGCGTCCGGCTGCAGCGAAGAGGATGCCTGCAAGCGGGATGAGCACCACGTAACCGGCGTCGGCTGCGTGGTTTCCGATCATGGCGACCAGCGCGACTACTG
>JABDNC010000257.1 GCA_013001165.1 Erythrobacter sp. | reverse complement strand
ATGACTTTCTTCAGCCAGGGCATGCAGGCGATCGACCGCCGCTACGATGCCTCGGTCGACAAAGCGCAGTGGCTCTTGTTCCTCGACACCTACATGGACGAGCCTGCGGGTAACCGCGTCGCCGTGTTCGACGAGGCGCTGGGCCTCACTGCCGATCTCGACGAAGCCGCCCTGTCGGCCAAGCTGGACAGCTACTATGCCGGGACCACGCTCGGCGATGTCGACACGCGCCTTGCACTGATGGAGGCAACCCCGGCCGAGCTCGAAGCGCTCGACGATCCCTTCATGCAGCTCGCCGTTGCGCTCTACGAATACGAGCGCGGTCTTGAAGCCGAGGGCGAGGAACGCGCGGGCCGCGCACAGGCGCTTCGTCCGGCCTACATGGAAGCGATTACGCAGTGGCAGCGTAGCCAGGGCCTGCTGACCTATCCCGATGCGAACTCGACGCTGCGCGTTACCTACGGCACGGTGCTGGGCGGCTCGCCCAAGGACGGCATGGCCTACCTGCCGTTCACCACGCTCGAAGGCATCCTCGCGAAGGACACCGGCGAAGATCCGTTCAACGCGCCCGAACGCCAGCTCCAGGAAATCCGCGAGAAGGACTACGGCAAGTACTACTCGGCCGAAGTCGACTCGGTGCCGGTGAACTTCCTCTCCGACCTCGACAGCACCGGCGGCAACAGCGGATCGGCCACGCTCAACGCGCGCGCCGAACTGGTCGGCCTGCTGTTCGACGGAACCTTCGAGAGCGTCAATTCGGACTGGGACTTCGATCCGCGCACCACGCGCACGATCCATGTCGACACGCGCTACATGCTGTGGGTGATGGACAAGGTCGACGGCGCGCAGGGCCTCATCGAGGAAATGGACGTGGTCGACTAAGCCACTAACCCACGAGAACATGAGGGGCCGCCGGTGAAAATCGGCGGCCCTTTGTGTTTTGAGAGTGCTGGGCTAGCCTGCTTCAACAAGAGGAGAGGCTGGCATGAAATGGGTATTCTTTACATTCCTCGGCCTTTACGCCTTGGCCCTGCTACTTCTTGCAATCGGTACCTTCGGTTGGTTCGGCCAGCCGCAGGATCCGCTCTCGGGCGTATTTCTCATACCGCTCGGGCTGCCGTGGAACTTCATCGCGGACTGGCTCGGTGCGATCTCGGCACCTGTTGCCATTGCCGCACCGGCAATCAATGCCGCAATCCTCTATTGGCTTTGGAAACGCTGAGGATCAGCCTCCGGTGATAAGCGCATCGACTATCACATAGGTCTCCGGACCATAGGAGATGGTGATGCGGTCGCCGTCACGAGTAGAACTGAGATCCCAACCTGCAGATCCGTCGGCTTGGGCACTATCCGCGCCGTAGGGCTCCGTGCCACTGAAGAAGATCGCACGCTTCCTCCCGTCGGGTTTCGTCACTTCGACCAGGTGCGAACCATCTTCGCCCCAATTACGCTTGACCCCCGCATCGCAACTTTGCGTCGGCGGGCCGTTGTCGAAGCCGCAGCTGACCATCGTGGTGGCGTTGTAATCCGTGCCCGCGACCTTCGCGTCGCCTTCGCCATAGGCAGGGCCGCCTTCGCCCATACCGGCGTTCGCATCTCCCATCGTGACGCTGACAAGGCGCACGCCTTCGACGGTGTCGACGATGGTTCCGCCAAGCGCCTCGGCCGAGGCCTGATTGGGGCAGCCGACCAGCATCGCACTGTCGTCGAGATAGTTCGAGGTCGCGGCGCTTTCGCCGAGATTGCGGCAGGGATCGCCCGCATTGGGATAGCCTTCACCGAAGGGCGCGAGACTATCCGGGATCGCGACCAATTCGTCGGTCGCGGGGCCCTGCGGTTCGGTTTCCCCGCCACCGCAGGCGCTAAGGGCGAGCGCCGAAGCGCTCGCCACAATAAGCTTGGATTTCATGCCAATTACTCCTGCGCTCAGCGGCACTTGGGGTGGCGACCGATATCGCGCAGGTCGTAGAAACGGCCGTCGGCAATGGTCACCTGGACGCACTGGCGCGACTCCGGGCGCCACTGGATCGAGTAGCGGGTATTGCCGCCGGTGAAGTTGTCGACCTGTCGGAAACCGCGACGCTCGAGCTCGCTCATGCCGCCTGCGGCGCGCGCATCCTTGAGATCCTTGAACCTTGCGACCTGCGCGTGGCCCCCACGCCCATAGTGATGTTCCGCGTTCGCTGCACGCTCGTCCACGCCGGCATGGTAGCCGTCGACATAGGCCTGCGACCTGTCGGGATTGTGGAAGGGGTGATGATAGAGCCCGTCGGTATGGCCGCGTTCGAACTGACGGTCCGCTTCGCGATCCTCGTGATGCTTGCCGTCGTCATGATGGTGTGACTTGTGGCCAAGAAGCGAACCGAGAATGGCTGCCCCGGCTATGACACCTACTGCCGCCGCGGTATCCGCACCCTTGTGATGTCCGCAATCCTGGTCGCTGGCATCGTTTATCGTCATCACCCTGCCGTCATAGACTTCGACATTGACGCAATCATCGTCCGCGGAGTCCCACCAATAACTGTAGACATAGCCATTGGACTGCTTGTGCGTGGATACGTGGGTGAAGCCGCGTTCGCGCAGCTGGGATTCTCCATCACGACCGAGCGATCCGTTGATGAATGTGAGCTCCCTGGCTTTCTCGGCCATTGCCGGAACGGCCACCATCGAGCCTAATGCGACACCTGCCGCTACGACCTTCAAGATTTGGGTCATGCAATTTCTCCCCTGCGCCAAATTCAAGACGGCGCTGCTGCAAAAAACGCAAATCGACCCGGAAATATTGTTATTCTTGAAACCCTAAGCCCAATAATGGCAAAATAACGGCGGGACTGAAAAAGCTAGACACGCGGGAAGGATGCGAAATACCGAAGGCCCTTGCCAAGGGAGTCTGAAACAATGCATTTCGATCTCGCCCATGCCGCTGTCAGCGCAATCCTTATAGGGTTCATCGTCCTGTTCTTCCGGCAAAAGGACCCCGAAGACGCGCCGAAGCGGCAGTGGGATTGGCGCATCTTCTTTGCCGTCTTCGTCGTGATGTTCGTACTTAATCTAGTGTGGCCGTACCGCAGCTAGGAAAGGGCACAGCAAACAAAAGAAAAGGGCCGCC
>JABDNC010000234.1 GCA_013001165.1 Erythrobacter sp. | reverse complement strand
CGGAAAAGATAGTCGCCGAAACTGCCGAAATTCTGCCGCAGCCAGCGCAGGTCGCGGGCTGACAGGTCGGCCCCGGTCTCGATCCCCAGCCGCGCCATCTTCTCAGCCCCCTTGGGACCAACCCCGTGGAAGCGGCGGATCGGCAGCGACTGCACGAACGCCGACCCTTCGCCGGGGCGGATGATGCACAGCCCGTCGGGCTTGTTCTGATCGCTGGCGAGCTTGGCGAGGAACTTGTTGTAGCTCACCCCGGCGCTGGCAGTCAGCTGGGTCTTGGCGCGGATTTCCTGCCGAATAAGCTCTGCAATGCGGGTCGCGCTGCCGATACCGAGCTTGTCCTCGGTCACATCGAGATAGGCTTCGTCGAGGCTGAGCGGTTCGACGAGGTCGGTGTGGTGGCGGAAGATCGCACGGATCTGCTGGCTCACTTCGCGATAGACGTCGAAGCGGCTCTTGCAGAATATGAGGTCGGGACATTTGCGCTTGGCGGTGACGCTGGGCATCGCGCTGCGCACGCCGAACTTGCGTGCCTCGTAGCTTGCCGCAGCCACCACGCCGCGCCCGCTCGAACCGCCAACCGCGACCGGTTTTCCGCGCAGCTCGGGATTGTCGCGCTGCTCCACGCTGGCGAAGAAGGCGTCCATGTCGACATGGATGATCTTGCGCAGGCCATCGGCCTCGCCTTCATCGTTGTCGTCTGCCTCGCTCATGATGCGCTAGATAGCGACGCGGGTTGCAAATCGGAACCTTGTGGTTCACCGGCCATTTTGTGCAGATGCGAAACGATCAGCTTGCCAGCGGCGAACGCCCGCTTTCCGACCGCGCCCGCCGCGCGTCGATCGGCGAGCGCGAGCTGATCTGGATGATGGCACTGCTCATGGCGTGCAACGCTTTTGGTATCGATGCCATCCTGCCCGCACTCGACGTTCTTGCGGCCGACCTCGGTGCAGGCGGTAACGACCGGCAGTTCATCGTCGGAGCCTACCTGCTTGCGGCAGGTTTCGGGATCGTGGTGCCCGGCGCCTTCGCCGACCGCTTCGGTCGAAGGCCCGTGCTGTTCGTGGCGCTCGCCTTCTACATCGTCCTGTCGATCGCATGCGCGCTGGCAAGCAGCTTCGACATGCTCGTGGCGTTGCGCGCCGCGCAAGGCTTCTTCGCGGCCGGTATCATCGCGCTGCCGCCCGCCATCATTCGCGACCGCGTGGGCGGCGACAAGATGGCGCGTATGATGAGCCTGATCTTCGTGATTTTCCTGCTCGTGCCTGCCGTTGCGCCCAGCATCGGGCAGGGCATCCTCGTCGCACTGGGCGACTGGCGCTGGATTTTCGCCTCCATGGCGGTACTCGGCTGCGCGATGACCGCCTGGGTCTATTTCCGGCTGCCTGAAACGCTGCACGAGGAAGACAAGCAGGATATCCACCTGCCGACCATCACGCGGAACATGAAGAGCGCGGTGACCCTGCGCGAAACCATCGGCTACACGCTCGGCAGTGCCCTGGTATTCGGCGGGCTGTTCGGTTTCATCAATTCCTCGCAGCAGCTCATCGGCGAGGCCTTTGGGGCAGGCGACCGCTTCCCGCTGATCTTCGCCATTTGTGCCGGCTGCATGGCAATCGCCAACTGGTCGAACAGCCGTATCGTCGAGCGTTTCGGCGCACGCAAGGTCAGCCACGTCGCGCTGTTCGCTTTCATCGGCGTCGCGGCACTCCAGCTGTGGTTCGCCAACGATCCAGACGAAACCCTGTGGACCTTCGTCCCGCTGATGGCGGCGAACATGAGCCTGCTCGGATTCATTGGCGCGAATTTCGGTTCGATCGCCTTGCAGCCGTTCCGCCACATCGCTGGCGCGGCATCTTCCGCACAGGGCTTCCTGCGCATGACGAGCGGCGCGGCGCTGGGTGCCTATGTCGGCTATCTATACGACGGGACCGCTCGGCCGCTGGCAACCGCGCTCCTCATCACGGCGGTCCTGAGCCTGGTCTTCGTGCTTTTTTCCGAGCGCGGCGAGCTGTTCGGCGAGAAGATGGACGATTACGACTAGCTATCGCGGTGGCCGATAGTCCGACGGAAAGTTTCCGGCAGGAATAGCAAGCCAACGATGAACGTCAGTACTGCGACCCCTACCGGATACCAGAGCCCTGCGTAGATATCGCCCGTGGCCGCCACCATGGCAAAGGCGATGGTGGGCAGAAAGCCGCCGAACCAACCATTGCCGATGTGATAGGGCAGGCTCATCGCGGTGTACCTGATGCGCGCGCTGAACAGCTCGACCAGCAGCGCGGCGATCGGGCCGTAGACCATGGTCACCAGTAGCACGAGCGCGGTGAGAATGGCGACCACCAGCGGCTTATCGATCTCGTCCGGGTTGGCGACCGCAGGATAGCCTGCCTTTGCGATAGCCGCCTGAAGCCGGGGCAGATCCTCCTTGCCAAGCACGTCGAATTTTTCGTCACCGATACCGACCAGCGTTCCACCAAACATGTCGTAGAGCTCGAAGCTTTCGTAAGGTACGCCGGACTTTGCCAGTGCGCTCTGGACGATATCGCATGTCGTCGTGTCGAAGGTCTCTTTGCCGATCGGATCGAACTGGAAGGAACAGCTCCCTTCGTCAGCGGTAACCGTGACCGGCGCGCGCGCCTGCGCTTCGGCCAGCGCCGGATTGGCGGCGTTTGTGAGCGCGCCGAAGAGCGGAAAATAGAGCAGCGCGGCCAAAGCCAGTCCGCTCATGATGATCGGCTTGCGACCGATCTTGTCCGACAGCCAGCCGAAGAACACGAAGAAGGGCGTGCCTATCACCAGCGCGATCGCGATCAGGATATTGGCCGTCCCGCCATCCACCTTGAGGATCTTCTCGAGGTAGAACAGCGCGTAGAACTGGCCCGTGTACCAGACGACTGCCTGCCCCGCGACGGCACCCAGCAGTGCGACGAGCACCCACTTGAGATTGGCCCAGCGACCGAATGCCTCGGACAATGGGGCCTTCGATGTCTCGCCCTCCGCCTTCATCTCCTGGAAGACGGGGCTTTCGGAGAGTTGCAGGCGAATCCAGATCGAGATTGCGAGCAGGAGCGACGACAGCAGGAATGGCAGGCGCCAGCCCCAGTCGGCAAAGGCTTCCTCTCCCATCCATGTGCGCAGGCCGATCACCACTAGCAGCGCTGCGAACAGGCCAAGCGTCGCCGTGGTCTGGATGAAGCTGGTGTAGAGGCCCCGTTTGCCCTCGGGCGCATGCTCGGCGACATAGATCGCCGCCCCGCCATATTCCCCGCCCAGTGCGAGGCCCTGTAACAAACGCAGGCCGACCAGCATCAGCGGCGCGGCAACGCCGATGCTGGCGTAGCTCGGCAGAAGGCCCACCGCGAAAGTCGACACGCCCATCAGGCCCATGGTCACGAGGAAGGTATACTTGCGCCCTACCAGGTCACCCACGCGCCCGAACACCAGCGCGCCGAAGGGTCGCACGGCAAAACCCGCGGCAAATGCCCCCAAAGCTAGAATGAAAGCGGTGGTGTCGTTGACGCCGGAAAAGAACTGGGCGGAAATGATCGTCGCGAGAAGGCCGTAGAGGTAGAAATCGTACCACTCGAATACCGTGCCGAGCGATGAGGCGATGATCACCTTGCGATGCGATTGCACAGGCGTTTCGGATGCGGCCATGAATTTCCTCCCCGCGCCTTATTCGCTTTCCAGCCGCCTCCATGCAAGTCCGGCGAATTCGCATAGCAGCGGACGGGTGTCGCGCGGGTCGATTATGTCCTCGACATTGAAGCGTTCTGCGCTGCGGAAGGGCGAGGTGACCTTGTCGAGCCGGGCGCGAATGGCCTCGAGTTCGGCCGCGGGATCGTCCGCGGCTTCGAGTTCGGACTTGTAGGCGACCTCCAGCCCGCCTGCGATCGGGAGCGACCCCCAGTCGCCCGAAGGCCAGCAATAGCGGTACTGGAAGGTCTCGGCATTGCTCATCGCGCTGCCGGCAATGCCATAGGCGCGGCGCAGGACGATGGAGGCGAGCGGGACGCTGGCCTTGTAGATCGCGTTCATGGCGTTGACGCCGTAGCGGATCGTACCCGCCACCTCCGCCTCGCGCCCGATCATGAAGCCGGGATTGTCGACGAGGTGGACGATGGGCAGGCGGAACTGGTCCGCCAGTTTCACGAAGCGCTCGACCTTTTCGGAAGTTTTCGCTTCCCAGCTGCCGCCGAGATAGGACGGGTCGCTGGCGAGAACCATGACCGGCCAGCCGTCCAGCCGGGCGAGGGCGGTAATGCAGGCACGGCCCCACATGCGGCCGATCTCGAACACGGTGCCCTGGTCGAACACCATCTCCATGCAGCGGCGCATCGAATAGACCTGCTTGTCCTCGCGCGGGACGAGGCTGAGCAGGGCTTCCTCGCGGCGGTGGACCGGATCGGTGCAGAGCGAGCGGCGTGCGAGCTGGCCCACGTGTTCGGGCATGAAGCTGAGGAAATGCCGCGCGCGGGCAAAGCCTTCGGCCTCGCTCGCCACCTCATCATCGACCACGCCGTTGCGGGTGTGGATTTCAGAGCCACCGAGGTCTTCCTTGGCTTGCTGGTGGTCGGTCGAACCCTTGTAGCTCTCGCCAAGACCATCGACCACGGCGGGCCCGGCGGCGAAGATCTGGCTGAGGCCCTTCACCATGATCGAATAGTGGCTCGCCACCGTGCGCGCCGCGCCGAGACCTGCGGTGGGGCCGAGCGCCAGCGCCACGACCGGCACGGTGTCGAGGTTCTTCACCACGTCCGACCAGCCGGGGACTGCGGGAATATAGGTCGCGCCTATCTGTTCGAGTGTCTTGACGCTGCCGCCGCCACCCGTGCCGTCGATCATGCGGATGAGCGGCATCTTCAGCTCGTGCGCCATCTTTTCCGCCTGCACCATCTTGCGGGAAATCCCCGCATCGGCCGCGCCGCCACGGATGGTGAAATCGTCGGCCGTGGCGACCACGGGGCGGCCGTTGATCAGTGCCTTGCCGAAGAGGAAGGGGGCGGGAAGGACGCCCTCGAGATTGCCGTCCTCGTCATACTGGCCCTTGCCGGCGATCTTGCCGATCTCGCGGAAAGAGCCGTCGTCGACCAGTGCGGCGAGCCGGGCGCGGGCATCCATCTTGCCGCGTCCGTGCTGGCGCGCGAGCTTGTCCGGCCCGCCCATCTGTTCGGCCATTGCCTCGCGGCGGCGCAGTTCCTCGAGTTCGTTTTCCCAGCTCATTCGTGCCCTCACTCCTCGGGAAGGCACGCTTGCAAGCTACTGGCGGAAAGGGAAGCCCTATTCTTCTTCGGGTTCGACAACCGCCAGCACGGCCTCAACCTGCACCTGCGCGCCCTGGCTCGCGGAAAGCTCGATCACCGTCCCGTCGAAGGGCGCGGTGAGCGCGTGTTCCATCTTCATCGCCTCGAGCACCATCAGGCGCTGTCCGGCAGTGACCGTGTCGCCTTCTGCCACGTCAACCGCGATGACCTTGCCCGGCATCGGTGCGAGGATTGCTCCGTCTCCGGCAGCGCCCGCACCGGTGCCGCGAGACTGGCGTTCGAAGATGAAGCTCTGTCCGTCGGCGAACACCACTGCGCGCTCGGGATCGACGAAACCGGTCGCGAGGCTGTCGACATGCGATCGCGCAGCGCTGACTGTGCGCGTCTCGCCCTTGTGCGTGAGCGTCGCATTGAGCTTGCCCGGCGCGTTGAGGCGCAGGCCGATCGGCAGGTCCTCGTGCTCTTCGGTCTCGGCAAGCGCGATGAAATCGGCAGCGGTCTGCCAGATATCGTCATCGGCCTCGTCCGAGGCCACGAGGGTGTCGAGTTTCGCCTCGATGAAGCCGGTGTCGAGATTGGCTTCCTCGAAATCCTCGTCGCGCAGGCAGGCGGCGATGAAGGCGGCATTGGTCTTCACCGGCCATATTTCGACGCTTTCGGCGATATCGGCAAGCTGGTCGATAGCCTCGGCGCGGGTTTCGCCCCAGACGACGAGCTTCGCGACCATCGGATCGTAGAAGGGCGAAATCATGTCGCCTTCCTCGACGCCGGTCTCGATCCGCCCTTCGACACCGAGGTCGAAATGGTCGAGCCGTCCCGTCGAGGGCAGGAAGCCGCCGGTCGGGTCTTCGGCGTAGAGCCGCGCCTCGATGGAATGGCCGTCAATGAAGAGGTCGTCCTGCTCCAGCGGGATCGGTTCGCCACTTGCCACTCGCAGCTGCCATTCTACCAAATCTACGCCGGTGATCTCTTCGGTCACCGGGTGTTCTACCTGCAGGCGGGTGTTCATCTCCATGAAGAAGATGCGGTCGGCGCGCAGGCCTTCGCTGGCGTCGGCGATAAACTCGATCGTGCCCGCGCCTTCATAGTCCACTGCTTTGGCGGCGCGTACGGCGGCGCCGCAGATTTCCTCACGCGTCGCTTCGTCCATGCCGGGGGCAGGGGCTTCCTCGATCACCTTCTGGTGGCGGCGCTGGAGCGAACAGTCGCGCTCGAACAGGTGGACGACGTTGCCATGGCTGTCGCCGAAGACCTGCACCTCGATATGGCGCGGCGAGGTGATCCATTTCTCCAGCAGCACCTCGTCGTTGGAGAAGCTGGCCTTCGCCTCGCGGCGGCAGCTTTCGAGGTCGACTTCGAAGTTCTCGGGCGCATCGACCTTGCGCATGCCCTTGCCGCCGCCGCCGGCGACTGCCTTGATGAGCACGGGATAGCCGATGGCGTCGGCCTCTTTCTTGAGGCGGTCGACCGACTGGTCCTCGCCTTCATAGCCCGGCGTAACCGGCACGCCCGCCTCGCGCATCAGCTTCTTGGCAGCGTCCTTTAGACCCATCGCGTCAATGCTAGAGGGTTTCGGGCCGACCCAGGTCAGCCCTGCATCGATCACTGCCTGCGCGAAGCCAGCGTTCTCGGACAGGAAGCCATAGCCCGGATGAATCGCTTCGGCGCCGGTCTGCTTGGCTGCGGCGATGATCTTTTCGCCGACCAGATAGCTTTCGGCTGCGGCCGAGGGGCCAATATGCACTGCCTCGTCAGCCGTACGGACATGCAGCGACTTGGCATCGGCATCGGAATAGACCGCGACGGTGGCGATGCCCATCTCGCGCGCGGTGCGAATGATGCGACAGGCGATTTCGCCGCGATTGGCGATAAGGAGCTTGGAAATCATGAGGCAGCGCTAGCCGTAGCGCCGCGCGGCATCAAGCTACCAACCGGCGACGGGGCGGAAATCGTGACGCGACCAGATGATCGGTTCTTGCGGGCCCGTGGGACGGTTCCAGATTGCCTGGAAGAGCGCAGTGGTCATGTGCCATGCCTTTTCCGAACCGCTCACACGCGTCCGGCTGTCCCATGCCAACTGGCCTCGGTCGAGGACCTTGCGCCCGATAGCGCCGTAGATGTTCGCAGCGGAGAGCACGGCCCAGCGA
>JABDNC010000220.1 GCA_013001165.1 Erythrobacter sp. | reverse complement strand
GGGTCTGGGGTCGTTCCGAGGGCCCGCGGCACCAGGCCCCTTGGCGACGCACAAACGAAAAGGCCCCTCCCGAAGGAGGGGCCATATCCCGAGAGCCTTGCGGCTGTTGGGATGCCGGAGGAGGGACTCGAACCCCCGACACGCGGATTATGATTCCGCTGCTCTAACCACCTGAGCTACTCCGCCCCGAAAGGCCGTGCGGCGGGCCCATAAGCCCGCTCGGCAGGCGGCGCATTTAGGGCGCGGTTGCGGTGCGGTCAACACTCAATTCCCCCGAAATGCGAAGCGGCGCAGGAATTCCCAAGGACCGCCGCGATAGACGTGAAGGGCCAGGCCCGGAAATGCGAATTCACGCGGTTCTATCAGGCCTGACAGCTGGGCCTGAAGCGCCTTGGCTTCCTTGGAAGTGACCTTGTTCTGGATCGTGACGTGAAGCCGCGGGTGGTGCTGGTCCTGCTTGGTCAGCATACCGCGAAAGTGCTCGGCAATCTCGTCCCTCAGGCCGAGCAACTCCGGGCTGGACAGCTTGATCGCGGTGCCTCCACCCAGTGACATCAAGCCTTCTACGCGCCCTGAGATAGGCGGAACTTCGCCAGCGAGCCGCGACAAATAGCGCCGCACTTCGTCCTCACATTGCGCGGGGATCGCGTGAAACAGCGTGACGTGCGCTTCGAGGTAGTTCCGCTCTGGCGGAAAATGCTGCGTCCTGAGATCGGTGAAGCGCCGATGCAGCTCCGACGGGAGCTCCGCCGTCAGGATCAGGGGTGCGTCGCCCTCGCTCACATTTCGCCGCGTTCGCGGCGCAGGGCGCGCCATTTGGCTGCATTGCGATTATGCTCTTCGAGTGTCTCGGAAAAGACGTGTCCGCCCGTTCCGTCGGCGACGTAGTAGAGCGCTTTCGTTTCAGCAGGATCGAGCACTGCCGCAATACTTTCACGCCCAGGATTGGTGATCGGCCCCGGCGGCAATCCTGCAACCGCGCGCGTATTGTATGGATTGGTGCTCCTGAGCTCGGACACGCGGATCCGGCGCCCAAGCGGCTTGCCCTTGGTGATCGGATAGATCGTAGTTGCGTCCGCCCCGAGCATCATTCCGATACGCACGCGATTGGACAACGCGCCTGCGACCATCGGGCGCTCGTCGGCCTGCGCGGTTTCCTTCTCGACAATCGACGCCAGGATCAGGGCCTCCTCAGGCGTCTTCACGGCCGCCCTGTCGGTACGCTTCCCCCATGCCTCGGCAAGATAGTCGTCCATCGCACTCTGCATGCGCGCGATGACAGCAGCGCGGCTCTCGCCCCGCTCGAAATCATAAGTATCAGGCAGGATCGAGCCCTCTTCGGGCACATCGATTTCGCCGGTGAGCAAGTCCTCTGCCATCAGCCGTTCGTAGACGAGGATCGATGGAAGACCTTCGGGGATCGTTACGAAGCGCCGGATGACATCACCGTTCTGGAAGGCATCCAGAATGTCAGATTGAGACATCCCCGCCGTAAGCATGAACTCGCCGGCCTGGATCGGGCCCGACCCACCAAATATCTTCGACCGCAGCAGGAACCCGTCGGAAGAGGTGATGAGCCCTTCATCTTCAAGCTTCTGCGCGACAGAGGTCAGCGAAGAGCCTGCGGGAATGATGAAGGCCGTGTCCTCTTCAATCGTCGCCGAACCCATGCGCGAGCTGGCGAACAGCGCAGCACCTGCAAGGAGGATGACGGCAATCAGGCAACCAAGCTTCTTCACGTCGTATCTTTGCCTCGGTTGAAATGAGCACGAACGCCCTAGCGGCTCGGCCCAAGTAAGGGAAAGCTCAATCGACAGCCGGTGGTGGCGGCCGGTCGCGCGGATCGATCTCTATCGGGTAATCGGCAAAGAACACCGGCAGTTCCCCGCCCTCCGCCTTGCCGAGCATCCATGTCAGCCAGCCGGCATTGGCGAAATCGAGCCCAGTGCCCGCTTCGCAAAGCTCGGGAAAGCGGTAGATGAACTTCGCGGCCATCTGGCGCGCGGTATCTTGGTCCGCATCCGTCCAGCGATAGTAGTTCGTCTTGTCGGCGCTGGTGTAATAGGCAGGTTCGATGCCCGGGCGGTCGACAACGAATATCTTGCACCGCCAGTGCATTCCGCTGGGTGACATGCCCATGTCCGCACGCAGCCGCTGGTAACCGACCTTGTGCAGCTCATGGAGCATTCCGAGCAGCCGCAGGCACCGGCGAACAGCTTCGCTCGCCGGTCTCTGCTGCGCAACGGGAAGTGGCTGAAACCTGTCCGACGTCACCGGCGGAGCGACCGTCAGTCCTCGACCTGCTTGACGATCAGCGAGGCATTGGTGCCGCCGAAGCCAAAGCTGTTGTTGAGGCAGGCCTTCACTTCGCGCTTCTTCGCCGTATGCGGCACGAGATCGACACCTTCGGTGCCCTCGTCCGGATCGTCGAGGTTGAGCGTCGGCGGTACGATCTGGTCGCGAATGGCGAGGATGCAGAAGATCGCTTCCACAGCGCCTGCGCCACCGAGAAGGTGGCCGATGGCGGATTTGGTGCTGCTCATCGATGCACCGCAAAGATCGTCACCCAGGACGCGCTTGACGGCGCCCAGTTCGATCGTGTCGGCCATTGTCGAGGTGCCATGCGCGTTGACGTAGTCGATGTCGCAGGGCTCAAGGCCCGATTTGCGCAGCGCCATCTTCATTGCCAGCTCCGCGCCCTTGCCTTCGGGATGCGGGGCAGTGACGTGATAGGCATCGCCCGAAAGGCCATAGCCGACGACTTCGGCATAGATCTTCGCACCGCGTGCCTTAGCGTGTTCATATTCCTCGAGGACCACAACGCCGGCACCCTCGCCCATGACGAAGCCGTCACGGTTCTTGTCGTAGGGGCGGCTCGCCTTTTCGGGCTGGTCGTTCATGCTCATGTTGAGAGCGCGGGCCTGCGCGAAGCCGGCAACGCCAAGCGGGTTAATGGTGCTTTCCGCACCGCCCGCCAGCATGATGTCGGCATCGTCGAGCGCAATCATGCGCGCAGCGTCGCCGATCGAGTGTGCGCCGGTCGAGCAGGCGGTCACAACTGCGTGGTTCGGGCCCATGAGGCCGTACTTGATCGAAACCTGGCCGCTGATGAGGTTGATCAGGCGTCCATGGACAAAGTGCGGGCTGACACGGCCGGGACCGCGGTCACGGCAGACGAGCGATTCGCTCTCGATGCCGGGAAGACCGCCGATGCCCGAACCGATGGAGACGCCGGCGCGCTCCTTGGTGGCATCGTCCATGTCTTCGAGACCCGCATCTTCGAACGCCTGTCCGGCGGCGTCGATGCCATAAACGATGAACGGGTCGACCTGGCGCTGGACCTTGTGGTCGACGCGCTTGTCGGGATCGAAGCCCCACTCGTGGTCCTTGCCCTTCACCTCACAGGCGATGGTCGCCTTCTGTCCTTCGGTGTCGAAGCGGGTGATCTGCCCTGCCCCGCTCTTGCCGGCGATAAGATTGGACCAGGTGGTTTCGACGTCGCCGCCCAGCGGGGTGACGAGGCCAAGTCCGGTAACGACCACACGACGCATGAAATTCTCCGCAAAAAAGACAACAGGCCCGGCCCATCTTCAGGGTCGGGCCTGTCCGGTCCCGCGCATTGCGCGGGCAATGAAAAGCTGGGGACTTAGCCCTTGTGCTCTTCGATGTACTTGGTCGCGTCGCCGACGGTGGTGATCTTCTCAGCCGCATCGTCGGGGATTTCCACGCCGAATTCTTCTTCGAAGGCCATCACGAGTTCGACGATGTCGAGGCTGTCTGCGCCCAGATCATCGATGAAGCTGGCTTCCTGGGTCACCTTGTCTGCTTCGACGCCGAGATGCTCGACGACAATTTTCTGCACGCGGTCGGCAGTATCGCTCATTCTATTCCCTCTCATCTTGGGGGTTTGATAGTTGCGGACGGCCCTAATCAACGGCGCGCGCTAGCGCAAGGGCCACTTGACCCTGCGTAAACCGGCGCGCGCACTCGACCTAGTCCTGCCCTGCGCCAGTTCCCTGAGAATCGGCGGAAGGCTGCGCTTCCTCGCCCTCGGCAAGGAATGCGTCTTCGGGCTCGGCAAAATGGGCCGCAAGCTGGGTTTCCGCCCTGCGCCGCGACGAAATGCGCGACAGGCCTGCCGTGGGATAGTCCTTGCCCGCTTCGAGCTCCAGCGTGCGGCGGTACAGGTCTGCGGCCCCGTCGAGGTCACCAACCACTTCGCGGCACAGGCCGGCATTGAAGGTCAGGGTGATGTGATCCTGCTGCAACGTGTTGAGGCGATCGAACTCGGCGCAAGCGGCGCCCCAGTCGGACTTGGTCAGCTTGAGCGCCTTCTTGAACGGCTTGCGCAGCGGCTTGTCCATGTCCTTGCGGCTTTCGAGTACGCGTATATCCTCGTTGCGCTGGATCGGGGCGAGATCGCGGCGCACTTCCCATGCGAACCGTTCGATCATGCCCGAAACCATGCCGCTGACGGTTGGGACAGTCGACTGGTTGGCGCAGTAGCGCTGCGATCCGCTGGTCGAGAACCCGCGATCATAGACGAGCTCATCACGCGCATCGAGCATCTGCACTTCACCCGTGAAGCGCACGTTGAGTTCGCGGCACTTGTAGGTGATCGTGCGACGCTGGATGCACTTGCCGTCCTTATCCTCACGCACGCACTTGCTTTCTTCCGTGGTGCCCGATGGCAGGCGTTCGACTTCGGAGAAAGCGGTGCCGCTGATCCATGCGACGGGGGATGCGCCTTCACCCGGGCCGCTGTTGCGGCGTACGTCGAAATAGCCTTCGCCATCGATGGCGGCGCGCGAAATCGCATTGCGCAGTTCGAGTTCGAACTTCGTGCCTTCATTGCCGTCGAAACGCTCAACCACGAGGGTCCTGAATTCCGACGGGGCATCTTCCCTAGCCGCATAGATGCCCGAAACCGGGAGGGTTTCCGCAGCAGCCGGGGCGGCGAACATGGTCATGGTTGCAACCGTCGCGGCCGCGATAGTGTTGTTCTTGTAAGTCATTTGTCGACGCCCCCTGTGGTGTCCAACGCCAGTTCTAGTCAGGAAAAGTGATCGGAATATGAACAGGGCGCAGTTTCTCAAGGCCGATCCCGCAGCCGGTCCTGCGCCAGATTGTATGGTGCGGGTGCGACGTGTCGCCGCACCCGAAGCAAATTACGAATCGCCCGCGCGGTCGACGCGAGTTGCTTCAGCGCCTTCGGGCTTGGGCGCCTCGATCGTGCGGATGTGCACATCGCGCAGCTGGCGCGGGGAGACGAGCGAGGGCGCGCCCATCATCAGATCCTGCGCCTTCTGGTTCAACGGGAATGCGATCACTTCGCGAATGTTCGGCTCGTCGGCGAGAAGCATAACGATGCGGTCGATTCCGGGAGCCGAGCCGCCGTGCGGCGGTGCGCCCAGCTTGAAGGCCTCGATCATGCCCGAGAAGTTTTCGTCAACGTCAGCCTGCGAGTAGCCGGCGATCTCGAAGGCCTTGTACATGATATCCGGGCGGTGGTTACGGATGGCGCCGCTGGAAAGCTCGTAACCATTGCAGACGATGTCGTACTGCCATGCGAGGATATCGAGCGGGTCCTTGTTTTCCAGCGCTTCCATCTCGCCTTGCGGCATCGAGAAGGGGTTGTGGCTGAAGTCGACCTTCTTGAGCTCTTCGTCATACTCGAACATCGGGAAGTCGACGATCCAGCAGAACTTGAAGCAGCCTTCCTCGATCAGTTCGAGCACTTCGGCAACGCGGGTGCGGGCAGCGCCGGCCAGCTTGGCTGCGTCCTTTTCCTTGCCGGCAGCAAAGAACAGGCCGTCGTTTTCACCGAGACCCAGCTCGGCATAGAGCTTTTCCATGCCTTCGGTACCATGGTTCTTGGCGATCGGGCCGCCAAACTCGCCCCCCTTGCGAGTGACATAACCGAGGCCTGCGAAACCTTCCTTGCGCGCCCAGTCGTTCATTTCGTCGAAGAACTTGCGGCTCTTCTCATGCGTGTTCGGAGCCGGAACCACGCGTACGCGGCCACCGGTGCCGACGATTTTCTCGAACAGTCCGAAGCCCGATTTCTCGAAGTGATGCGTCACATCGCTGATGATCAGCGGGTTGCGCAGGTCGGGCTTGTCGGTGCCGTACTTCAGCATCGACTCTGCATAAGGGATGCGCGGGAATTCACCGGCAGGCGTCACCGTCTTGCCGCCCGAGAATTCCTCGAACACGCCTGCGAGGACGGGCTCGATTGCCTGGAAGACGTCTTCCTGCGTCACGAAGCTCATTTCGAAATCTAGCTGGTAGAATTCGGGGCTGCGGTCGGCGCGCAGGTCTTCGTCGCGGAAGCAGGGCGCAATCTGGAAGTAGCGGTCGAAACCGGCGACCATCAGCAGCTGCTT
>JABDNC010000219.1 GCA_013001165.1 Erythrobacter sp. | reverse complement strand
ATGCGCTTGGGCTCGAAGAAGATGACCGGGTCATTGTCTTCGATCGCGCTGATCAGCAGACCCTTTGCGTCATAGGGCGTCGCCGGAATGACCGTCTTCAGGCCGGAAACGTGGGCGAAAATCGCCTCGGGGCTCTGGCTGTGCGTCTGGCCGCCGAAGATACCGCCGCCGAACGGGCTGCGCACGGTGATTGGCGCAGTATATTCGGCTGCCGAACGATAGCGCAGGCGCGCCGCTTCGGAGATCAGCTGGTCGAGGCCGGGATAGATGTAATCGGCGAACTGGATTTCCGGAACGGGACGCAAGCCGTAAGCTCCCATCCCGACAGCCGCGGCGATAATGCCGCATTCGGAAATCGGCGTGTCGAACACTCGGCTCTTGCCGTATTTCTGCTGGAGGCCGGCGGTGCAGCGGAACACGCCGCCGAAGTAGCCGACGTCCTCGCCCATGATGACAATGTTTTCGTCGCGGCCCATCGACACGTCGAGCGCATCGTTGATCGCCTCGATCATGTTGAGGCGGCGGTCGGTGCCTGCCTCAGCCTTGGGCGCGGGTTTGGTTGCGGTATCGCTCATGCGCCCTTCCCTCCGTTCGGGAGTCCTCCGGGGAACTTGGTCTCGCGTTCGTGGATCGCCTGTTCGGCCTGTTCCTTGAGATGCCAGGGCAGCTCTTCGAACACGTCTTCAAACATGGTGCGGAACGGGTGGTGCAGACCGTGGCCGAGAATGCCGTTCTCTTCGGCTTCCTTGGTCGTCTTCTTGACGTATTCGGCCGCCTCGAGGTCCATCTTTTCTTGGCGTTCCTCGTCCCACTCACCGATCTCGATGAGGTGGTTCTTGAGGCGCATCACCGGATCGCCGAGCGGCCACTCGTCCCGTTCCTGCGCGCTGCGATAGCCGCTGGGGTCGTCCGAAGTGGAATGCCCTTCGGCGCGGTAGGAGAAGAATTCGATAAGCGTCGGTCCAGCATTGGCGCGGGCGCGATTGGCGGCCCACTGCTCTGCCGCATAGCAGGCAAGCGGGTCGTTACCGTCGACGCGCAGCGAGGCAATGCCGTAACCGACGCCGCGGGCGGCGAAGGTCGCACGTTCGGCGCCCGCAAAACCGCTGAAGCTTGAAATCGCCCACTGGTTGTTGACCACGTTGAGGATAACGGGCGCGTTGTAGACGGTCGCGAAGAGACAGGCCGAGTGGAAGTCGCCTTCCGCGGTACTGCCCTCGCCCACCCAGGTCGCCGCGATCCGGCTGTCGCCCTTTATCGCCGATGCCATCGCCCAGCCGACCGCCTGCGGGGTCTGCGTGGCGAGGTTGCCCGAGATGGTGAAGAAGCTGTGCTCCTTCGAAGAGTACATGATCGGCAGCTGGCGGCCCTTCAGCTTGTCGCCACGGTTCGAGTAGATCTGGTTGATCATCTCGATCATCGGATAGCCGCGCTGGATCAGGATGCCCTGCTGGCGGTAGCTTGGGAAGACCATGTCGTCCGCCGCAAGCGCCATCGAGGCAGAGACGCTGGTCGCCTCTTCGCCGGTGCACTTCATATAAAACGAAGTCTTGCCCTGGCGCTGGCCGCGGAACATGCGCTCGTCGAAGGCCCGCGTCATGGCCATGTGGCCAAGCATGGCTCGCAGCGTTTCGGGATCGAGCTTGGGGTCCCACGGACCGTGCGCCTTGTTGTCCTCGCCCAGCACGCGGATCAGCCCTTGGGCAAAGTCCAGCATGTCCTTGGGATCGGTCGTCTCGTCAGGGCGCGGCTGCGCACCTGCTTCGGGAACCTCGATATGCGAGAAGTCGACCGCGTCACCGGGCCGGAATTTTGGTTCGGGTACGTGAAGCGAGAGCTTGGGGCGGTTATCGCCAGCTTTCGCAGTACCTTGAGGCCTGTCGGCCATAGAATCGTCTCCCAGACGTAATCTTACGCTTGCGCGTTATTTTATTTCGCGCGGGAGAAACGGTCAAGTACGCCTATGCATACGATTTCGGTCACACCGCGACGGGGGCTTTGATCGGCCCGTGCGGCGTGTAGTCGTGAACCGCGAAATCCTCAATCCGGTAGTCGAAGATAGTCGGCGGACGCCGCAGGATTTCAAGCCGCGGGTGGCCTTGCGTTTCCCGTGAAAGCTGCTCTTTCACAAGGTGTTCGTGATTGAGATAAAGGTGCGTGTCGCCGCCCATCCACACGAATTCGCCCGGTTCGAGCCCGGCCTGCTGGGCGAGCATGCGCTGAAGAAGCGCCGCCGACCAGAGGTTGAACGGCAGGCCGAGCGCGACATCGCAGCTGCGCTGGTAGAGCAGCCCATTGAGGCGCGCCTTGCCGTCGCTTCCTTCGCTCACGTGGAACTGGTAAGTCTTGTGGCACGGCGGCAACGCCATGCGCGGCACGTCGGCGACGTTCCAGCCTTCGATGATATGGCGACGGCTGCCCGGGTTCTCCTGCAGCGATTCGACGACTTCGGCGACTTGGTTGATACCCCGCCCCTTGCGGAACAGGCCGCCTTTCACCGGCTGGAAGGTAGGCCAGTCGACCCACTGCTTCCCGTAGACCGGGCCAAGATCGCCCCACATGGCGGCGAAATGTTCATCATCGGCAATACGCTGCACGAAATCGTCGAGCGAAATCTCGTCGCCCGTCTGCTCGACATATTTGGCGTGCGGCCACTCGTTCCAGATCTTCACGCCCTGCAGCACGAGCGGGCGGATGTTGGTGTCGCCGGTGAGGAACCACAGCAATTCGCGGGTAGCGGTTTTCCAGTATACGCGCTTGGTGGTGATCAGCGGCATCGCGCCATCGGAAAGGTCGAATCGCAGCATCGCGCCGAAGACCGAACGCGTGCCGATACCCGTGCGATCGCGCCGCTCGTCACCTTCGAGCCAGATGCGCCGCATCAGCTCGAGGTACTGGGTTTCGAAATGTGTTTCTGGCACCGGCTCTTGATCGCTTTTCATTGCTTTGCGGCCCTAGTCCCAAATTAACGCAAAAGCCCGCTTGCGCCTACCGCAATCCACACCTATAGGGCGCGCCTTGCTTCGCTCCCGCAGCGTTTCGACGCAGCGGGCCGATCCGGTCGGGGAGTAGCTCAGCCTGGTAGAGCACTGTCTTCGGGAGGCAGGGGCCGGAGGTTCGAATCCTCTCTCCCCGACCACTTATCTTCTTGCATTTTGACGAGCCGCGCATTGCGCGCGGTCTGGAACAAGCGCAGTTTCGGGCGATTGAATGGCGGAACCCTTCCGTCACCGCTGCGAGACCGCTTTTCCCATGTCCACGCCTTCAGTCCTGTTTGTCTGTCTCGGTAATATTTGCCGCTCACCGCTGGCAGAGGCGGCGTTCCGGAAAGCTGTCGAAGAGGTCGGACTTTCGGTCGAGGTCGCGAGCGCCGGTACGGCCGACTATCACGTGGGCCAGCCGCCCGATCCGCGCAGCATCGACGAGGCGGACCGCAACGGGATCGACATCCGCAGCTATCGCGGACGCCAATTAGAAGAGCAGGACTTTCACGAATTCGACTACATCCTCGGGATGGACCGGTCGAACATGGCCAATATCCGCAGGATCGAACCCGATGCGGGTAAGGCCAAAGTCGCCATGCTGCTCGACCTTGTCCCGGGCCGGCAGGGCCGCGAGGTTGGCGATCCCTATTACGGTGGCAAAGAAGGTTTCGCGATTACCTGGAGCGAAGTCGACGCGGGCGCGCGCGCCCTTGTCGCCGTCATGATCGACGAACATGACTGACGACAAGACTTCCCGACATCGCTCCGTCCCATCGTCCCGTATCGGGCGACTGGGTGGTTTCACACGCCTCGCAGGAGGGCTGGCGGGCGGCGCGCTGACCGAGGGCGCGAGGCGGCTCGCCAATGGCGAACGGCCGCGCCTCGACCAGATCCTCCTGACACCGGGCAATGCCAAGCGACTGACCGACCGGCTGGCGCATCTGCGCGGGGCGGCGATGAAGCTTGGCCAGATGATCTCGATGGATGCAGGAGACATGCTTCCACCCGAACTGGCAGAAATCCTCGCCCGCCTTCGCGACCGGGCCGATTTCATGCCTCCGCGCCAGCTCGACAAGGTGCTGGCCGCCGAATGGGGCAAGGACTGGCGCAAGCAGTTCCGCCGCTTCGAGCCGCGACCGATTGCGGCCGCCTCGATCGGGCAGGTCCACCGCGCCATGCTGCCGGACGGACGATTGCTGGCGATCAAGGTCCAGTACCCCGGCGTTGCGCAGAGCATCGATTCCGACGTGGACAATGTCGCAAGCCTGCTCAAACTGACCGGCCTGTTGCCACCCGAGCTCGATATCGACCCGCTGCTGGCCGCAGCGAAGGAACAGCTTCGCGAAGAAGCGGACTACGAACGCGAAGGTGTGATGATGACCCGCTTTGGAGAGATGCTGGCCGGGCGCGAGGAATTCGTCGTTCCCAAACTGGAAAGCGGGCTGACCACCGACCGCATCCTCGCCATGACATACGAGGAAGGCTCACCGATCGAGGACCTCGCTTCGCAGCCGCAGGAATTGCGCGACCGCGTTGCCGCAGAGCTGATCGAACTGGTCGCGCGCGAACTGTTCGACAGTCGCCTCATGCAGACCGATCCCAACTTCGCCAATTACCGCTGGCAGGCGAAGAGCGGAAAGATCGTCCTGCTCGACTTTGGCGCAACACGCGAAGTTTCGGCCGGGATTTCGCAGGACTATCGCCGGCTTATCGAGGCCGGCCTCGAGGAGGACCGCGAAAAGGTCATGGAAGCTGCGATCAAGGCCGGCTTCATCAATCCGCGCGCACTCGAACGCCATCCCGATGCCATGCGCCATGTCGTCGACATCGTCGTCACCCAGATGTCGAGCGAGGAGAAACTCGACTTCGGCGACCGTGCATTCGTGCCGGAAATTCGTGAAACCGTCATGCCGATCGCCCGCGACCGCGAGAGCTGGCATCTGCCGCCTGCCGAAACGCTGTTCGTCCAGCGCAAGGTCAGCGGGACCGCGCTGCTTTGCGCGCGTCTGGGCGCACGTGTGGATGTCCGCGGTATCGTCAGGAAGGTCTTGGCGGAGACGGCATGAGCCAGGATCTTGCAGGCTTTGCAGAACAGACCTGCGGGTCGAAACCAACCGCTGTTACCCCGTTCGCGGGCGGAGATATCTCAGGCGCCTCGCTGATCGAGTTTGCCGATGGTCTGAAGGTTGTTGGCAAGACCGGCCCGGTCGTGGCGGTCGAGGCTCGGATGCTCGAAGCGATGGGACTGAGCGCCGCGCCCGTGCCCGACATTATCGGCTTCGACGAGCGCCATCTCCTGATCGAGCATCTGCCTTCCGATGGCATGCTCGCTGGCAATGCCTGGGCCTCTCTCGCCCGGGCACTGGACGGCCTTCATTCCGAGCGCGGAGAAGCTTTCGGTTGGCAGGAAGACTACGCCCTCGGGCATGTGACCGTGCAGAACGATAAGACGGGTAACTGGCCGACGTTCTGGGGTGAAGCCAGGTTACTGTGCCATGTCCCGCATATTTCACGCGATCTTGGCAGGCGGATCGAGAAGCTGGTCGAAAAGCTTCCGGACTTGCTGCCGACAATGCCGAAGCCGGCACTGCTGCATGGCGACTTATGGGGCGGAAATGTGCTCGTCTCCGGCGGCCGGATCAGCGGGTTGATCGACCCATGCGCCTGTTATGGAGACCGCGAAGTTGACGTCGCGAGCCTGACTGTTTTCGACACCCCGACGCCAGAATTCTTCGATGCGCTCGATCTTGAAAGCGGATGGCGGAACCGCCTTCCCGTTTATCGTCTCTGGATGTGGTTGCTGCACGTCCGACTTTTCGGCGAAAGCTACAGATCTGCGGTGGAGCGTGAGCTGGCCACGCTGGGCTTTTGACCCCTGATCCCGCCATAGCGCCTGAGAAAATAGTACAGCATAACGACCGCCAGTGCGATGGGGCCGAAGATCACAAACGGCTGTGACAGCGGCAATCCAGCAGCGGCCAGCTCCACCAGCGGCGCGCGGATGACCACGACGAATGCCCAGACCATGCGCGCCAGATGGCGGCGGATGCGAAGCTCGGCCCTTCGATGCCGGTTAAGGAACCAGTTTGCGTCACCAGCAAGCAGGACAAGCGGGATCGAGGCAATAACGACGGGCCCGAACGGCGGGATAATTCCCCGCGCAACTGCCGGGATCGCGATAGAAAGAAACAGAACGAGTCCGACTAATTCGAAAACCGAAAGCATCGCTTCAGCAGCGATGACGCGGTTGCTGCCCTTGCGCAACGCCAGCCAAGCACCGGCTGCCGCGTAAGCTGCGGTGAATACCGCCATGAATAGTGGTGCGATGAAGACCTGTGCGAGCATCGACACAGAGGTGATGCATACGATCGCAAGTCCAGCAAGGAACACATACCCTGCCCGGCGGTGCAATTTTCCACCTTTAAAGACGCTCAAGGCCGACAGCGCCGCGAGGATTGTCAGTGTGCCGAGCAGGATGTGGCCATAGTATGCAAGCGCGCCATAGGGCGACGGATCGGCCAAGTTTATAGGATCTACGCCAAACATCGAAGCCCTCCCCCTCGTGAGAACTTACCTCAATCGTCTGGCGGTGGAAAGTTACAGCCCCTTGCGACCGAAACCGCCGGCACGCATCTGCGGGGCCGCGACGGGCTGTTCTCCGATGACGCCTGTCGAGCGGGTATCGGGCATGGCACTGCCGAAACCGGTTTGGCGAACAGGCTGCTGCGGCGCAGCTTCCGGCGATTCCAGATAGTCCGTGATCTGGTCCAGCAGCTTGCCGATCGGGCGATGCTTCCTCGCAAGCAGGCGCTCGGTCATGCTGGCATAGCCGAGGAAAGAGAATGGCCCCTTGATCTTGAGGAAACGGTTCTTGGCGATCCAGTTGTAGGTCTGTTCTTCGATCTCGATGCCCGTCACCTCGTCCCAGCGAAGGCGGGTCGTCGAAAGAACGCCGTGAAACGTCACGAAGGTACGGTCATATTCGAGGATCAGCCCGCCACCCAGCAGGTAGCGCGCCATGGCAGGCAAGCCGCAGATGCCGATCATCATGAGGATTGCGCCGGCAAATGCGCCCTTGCCGTACAATCCGCTCCACATGACGACACCGACCACGATGAAACCGAGCATCGCAATGCACATGGCCATAACGCGAGCGGTCGAATAATGAACAGTCTGCATGAAGTCCCCCTTTTGCGCGGGGGTCTAACGCCTAATTTTTAGCAAATTCCTAGAATTAGCCGCCTCGTAGCGTCTTTACCCCGAAGTCGCGCTCGAAAAGGTAAAGTAAAATACGCGCCGCTTCACCGCGGTTTCCCTCAAGCCCGCCGTCGCGATCCATCAGCAGGCGGGCATCGTCATGAGCCAGCGGCAGGAGCTCAGTGATCTGGTCGAAACTGGCTACAGCGAATGGCGTATCGCCCGATTGGCGCGTGCCGAGCAGCTCGCCGCCGCCGCGCAGTTTCAGGTCTTCCTCCGCCAGCAGGAAGCCGTCCTGGCTCTCGCGCATCAGGGCGAGGCGCTTCTGGGCGGTTTCGGACAGGCTTTCGCCGTGGAGGAGGACACAAAAGCTCTTCTCGCTTCCGCGCCCGACCCGTCCCCGCAATTGGTGAAGCTGTGCGAGGCCGAAACGCTCGGCCTGCTCGATCACCATCAGCGTGGCGTTCGGTACGTCGACCCCTACCTCGATTACTGTAGTCGCGACCAATAGCCGAGCATCGCCGCGGGCGAACCGCTCCATCGCGGCGTCTTTCATCTCGGGCGCAAGCTGGCCGTGAACCATGACGACATCGTCACCGAACCGCTCTTTCAACGAGGCATAGCGTGCTTCGGCTGCGGCAATCTCTTCCGGTCCGTCCATCTCACGGACCATCGGGCAAACCCAGAATGCCTGCCGCCCCTGCTCGAATTGTGCTGCCAGCCGTTCGACAAGCGGAGCGACCTTGTCCTGACCCATCACGACCGTGTCGATTGCCTGCCGACCGGGCGGAAGCTCGTCGAGCTTGCTGACGTCGAGCTCGCCATATTGCGCCAGAGTAAGCGTGCGGGGAATGGGCGTGGCGGTCATGGCGAGGACATGCGGCGCGCGCTTGCCCTTGCTCGCCAGCATCAGCCGCTGGCCGACACCAAAGCGATGCTGCTCGTCGATCACTACCATGGCGAGGTTCTTGTACGCGACCTTGTCCTGAAAAATCGCATGGGTACCGACGACGATATCGATGCTCCCGTCGAGCAGCCCCATAAGCGTGCCTTCGCGCGCCTTGCCCTTGTCGCGGCCGGTCAGCAGCGCGACCTGCGCGCCAGTCGGCTCGGCCATGCTGCGCAGACTTTCGAAATGCTGGCGGGCGAGGATTTCTGTCGGCGCGAGCAAAGCGGCCTGTGCTCCCGCCTCCACGGCGATCAGCATCGCTTCTAGCGCGACGACGGTCTTGCCCGCCCCCACATCGCCCTGCAGCAGCCGCAGCATCGGCGCTTCCTGCGCCATGTCGCCTTCGATTTCGGCGATCGAGCGTTTCTGCGCGCCAGTCAGCGGAAATGGCAGGTCGAGCTTGCCGCGATAGCTGCCGTCTCCCTGAAGCGGTTGGCCCCTGCGCTTGCGATTGTCCGCTCGCACCAGCATCAGTGCGAGAGAGTTGGCGAGCAGTTCGTCATAGGCCAGCCGGTCGCGTGCGGCCTTGTGTTCACTCTTGTGAGCGCTGCGGAGCGCATCGCGCCAGCAGGGCCATTCGGCCTTCTCGACCTGTGTCGGCTCGATCCATTCGGGCAGTTGCGGCAGTTTCGCCAGAACTTGTTCGATAAGCCCGGCGACGCGGGGCTGCGTGAGGCCTTCGGACAGTCGGTAGACCGGCTCGCACAGCCGCTGCAGCGTATCGCCACCCTCTTCCACCACGTGATCGGGATGGACGATCTGGAGTATGTCTCCGTAGCGTTCGAGCTTGCCAGCTACCCAGCGCGTCTCGCCGACCGGAAGTTGCTTCTTCGCCGTAAAGGATGCCCGGCCGAAATAGGTCAGCGCGAGCACATTGCCGATACTATCCTGCGCCAGCACCCTGTAAGGCGCGCGCGGTGAGCGTCCCCCCCGATGTTCGGTGACCGTTAGCTTTAGGACGATGTTCTCGCCCTCGCCCGCCTCGTCGACCGTGTCGACCGCGCGCCGTGTCACGAACCGTTCGGGCAGGTGGTATGCAAGGTCGCGCAGCCGTGTAAGCCCCAGCTTGTCCAGAGGCTTCTTCAGCTTCGGACCCACGCCCTCCAGCGTCTCGGTCT
>JABDNC010000201.1 GCA_013001165.1 Erythrobacter sp. | reverse complement strand
GACCCGAAGCTGAATGCCGTCGAGACGCTTATCCACTCGTCGAATACGACGACCGCGCGCATCGCTGATGAATTGGGTTCGGAACGCCTGCGTCGCTACATGATAGATCTGGGTATGAACGCGCGTCCGGAAATCGAGCTTCCTGCAAAGGGTTTCCCGCTCTGGCCGGGCGACAAGTGGGCGCGCCTCACGAATATGACGGTGGGCTTCGGTCACGGCATCTCGGTTACCCCGCTGCACCTCGCCAGCGCTTATGCCGCGATGGTCAATGGCGGCGTCTACCGTCCGGCCACGCTCAAGATGCTGGGTCCGGGTGAAGCGTCCAAGGGTCGCCGCGTGTTCAAGGCATCGACTTCCAGCCGCATGCGCCAGATGATGCGCGCCATCGCCGTCTACGGCACGGGCCGCAATGCCGATGCCCCGGGCTACCGTGTGGGCGGCAAGACCGGCTCGGCAGAAAAGCCGGGCGGCAAGGCAGGCTATCGCAAGACCGCGCTGGTTTCGACCTTTGCTGCGGCCTTCCCGATGGACCGCCCGCGCTATGTGGTGATTGCCATGCTCGACGAACCGCGCGGCACCCTTGCAAGCTCCTACCAGCGCACCGCGGCATGGAACGCGGCGCCGATCGTGGGACGCCTTGTCCCACGCATCGGCCCCCTCATCGGCGTGCGCCCCGACGACAAGCGAGATATCGATATTTCCGCAATCACTCCCCTGATCCCGGAGGCGCAGGATGAAGCTGAGTAAGCTTTGCGCGCAGGCCGGCATGGAATGCCCCGGCGACGGCGATACCAACGTCACCGGCTTCGCCATCGACAATCGCAAGGTCGCGCCCGGCACTGTGTTCGGCGCGTTCCAGGGCACGCAGGTCAACGGCGAGGACTTCATTCCCGCCGCTATCGAAGCGGGTGCCATCGCCGTGGTCGCCCGCGCCGCGGCGAAGGTCGAAGGCGCGATCCACATCGCCAGCGACACGCCGCGAAAGGCGTTCGCTGACCTCGCCGCGCAGTTCTTTACGCCCGTGCCCGAGCATATCGTCGCGGTCACAGGCACGAACGGGAAAACCTCCTGCGTCGAGATGACACGACAGATCTGGCGCATGTCGGGCGAGCGCGCGGCGAGCATCGGGACGCTTGGTGTGACCACACCGGACGAAAGCGTTTCGACCGGTCTGACCACCCCCGACATCGTCACCTTCTTGTCGAACATGAGCGGCCTTGCGCGCGAAGGCGTGACCCATGTCGCTTACGAAGCCTCCAGCCACGGGCTGTCGCAATACCGCAACGAGGGCATTCCCGTCGAAGCGGCAGGCTTCACCAACTTCAGCCGCGACCATCTCGACTACCATGCGGACATGGAAGATTACTTCGCGGCCAAGATGCGCCTTTTCGACGAAGTGATTTCTGACGGTGCGACGGCAATCGTATGGATGGGCGCTGGGGACAGCGGCTGGAACGCACGTGTCGTCGATCGCGCACTGAAGCGCGGCCTCAAGGTCATGACCGTCGGCGAGCAGGGCGAAGATATTCATCTGACCCGCCGCGAACCGACACAGCTCGGCCAGTCGCTGACCGTCGAGCATGAGGGGATCGAGCGCACGATAAACCTGCCGCTGATCGGGGCCTATCAGGTCTCGAACGCGCTCGTTTCGGCCGGTTTGGCGCTTGCATCGGGTATCGATGCCAGCCGTGTATGGGATGCGGTAGCCCGCCTCCAGCCGGTTCGCGGCCGTCTCGAGCGTGCGGTCATCGCGCCCAGCGGTGCGCCGGTCTATATCGATTATGCCCACACGCCCGACGCGCTGGAAGCAGCCATTGCAGCGCTGCGTCCACATGTCGCGGGCAGGCTGATCACCGTGTTCGGTGCGGGCGGAGACCGCGATCATGGCAAGCGCGCGCCAATGGGCGAGGCCGCGGCCAAGGCCAGCGATCTCGTTATCGTAACGGACGACAACCCGCGCGGCGAAGATGCTGCGGAAATCCGTCGCCAGGTGCTTGAAGGCGCGGGCGATGCACGCGAGGTAGCGGGCCGTCGCGAAGCCATCCATGCGGCCATTGCCGAAGCGGGCAAGGACGACATCGTCCTCGTCGCCGGCAAGGGTCATGAAACGGGTCAGATCATCGGATCGGGAGAAAACATGCGGGTGCACCCCTTCGACGACGTGGAAGTCGCACGCGAATGCGCGGCGCAAATTGCCCGAGGTGACGCATGAGCGCCGCCATACTGCGCCATCCTGCCTATCTCGAATGGCCTGCCGATCCGCGCGACCGGCTTCCGCTCACCCTTTGGGACGCGCGCAGCATTGCCGAGGCGGTCGGCGGAACGGCCAGCGGCGATTTCCAGGTCTCCGGCGTCGAAATGGACAGCCGCGATGTCGTGAACGGCGATCTCTTCGTCGCGCTCAAGGGCGAAGCGATGGATGGTCACCGCTTCCTCGACAAGGCGTTCGAAAATGGCGCCACGGCAGCCATTGTCGATCGCGCGGTCGACTATCCGCACATCCTAGTCGACGACACGACCGAGGCGCTGCGCAAGCTGGCCGCAGCATCGCGAGCCCGCACCGATGCCACGATCATCGGCGTGACCGGATCGGTCGGCAAGACTGGCGTCAAGGAAGCGATCTTCGCGGCGCTCGAACGTGCCAGCCGCGGCGCTGCCCATCGCTCGACGCGCAGCTACAACAATCATGTCGGCGTTCCGCTCAGCCTTGCGCGCATGCCGGCGCGCAGCCGTTTCGGAATTTTCGAGATGGGCATGAACCATGCTGGCGAGATCGAGGAGCTGACAACGCAGGTCCGTCCGCATGTCGCCGTCATCACTACCATCGCGCCTGCTCACATCGAGAACCTCGGCTCGATGGAGGCCATCGCCGACGCGAAAGCTGAAATCTTCGCCGGTCTCGAACCGGGTGGCATCGCCGTCATTCCTGCCGATAGCGAGTATTACGAACAGCTCCGCGCCGCTGCCGAGAAGCTGGGCGCGAAGGTCGTGAGCTTCGGCCGCGCCCGCCATGCGGACATGCGCCTGCTGGACGCCATCCCCAGCGCCAATGGCGGCAGCCTCGTGACCTGCGAATTTCCCGAAGGGCGTCTGTGCTACACGGTCGCCGAGCCGGGCGACCACTGGGTGACGAATTCGCTAGCTGTCATGGCGACAGTACGTGCAGCCAGGGGCGATCTTGCCGCGGCGGGCCTCGCGCTTGCCGAGATGGGCGGCCTGAAGGGTCGCGGCGCGCGCCATGGTATCGATGTGCCGGGCGGCAAAGCCCTGCTGATCGATGAAAGCTACAACGCCAATCCCGCCAGCATGCGCGCTACGCTTGCGCAGCTCGGACAGACGCCCTCGACCCGCCGGATCGCCGTGCTGGGTTCGATGAAGGAACTGGGCGACTTCGCCGACAAATTCCACGGACAGCTTTCCGAACCGCTGATCGCCGCCGATGTCGACTACGCGTTGCTGGTGGGCGACGAGATGCGCGCACTTGCCCGTGAACTGGGGAAACCGGCCTTCAACTCGCTTGGCAAGCCGCTCGAGTGGGAGCATTGCAATTCCGCCGACGAGGCTATCGCCCAGCTCGAGGAATTCGGTATCGTCGCCGGTGACGCCGTGCTCGTCAAAGGCTCCAACTCGGTCGGCCTCGGCAAGCTCGTGGACCACTTTACCTAGGAGCCGCTGCGCCCCGATGCTGTACCTCCTCGCCGAGTATTTCAACTTCGAAGGTCTATTCAACCTCGTGCGCTACCAGACGGCGCGCGCAGGGGCGACGCTGCTTACGGCATTGCTGATCGGCCTGCTGATCGGGCCGCGCTTCATCGACATGCTGCGCGTACGGCAGGGCAAGGGGCAGCCCATCCGCGAGGATGGTCCGCAGACGCATCTCGCCAAGGTCGGAACGCCAACCATGGGCGGATTGATGATCCTCATCAGCCTGACGTTGTCGATGCTGCTGTGGATGGACCTGTCCAACCCCTTCGTCTGGGCGGTACTAGCCGTGACCGGCGGGTTCGGCCTGATCGGTTTCCTCGACGATTACGACAAGGTTACGAAGGCGAGCCACAAGGGTGTCTCAGGTAGGGTTCGTCTGCTGTTCGAATTCATCGTGGCAGGCGCCGCGAGTTGGCTCATCGTCAGCCAGATCAACACCTTCCTTTACGTGCCATTCATCAACGATTTCGGCATCGAGCTCGGACCGTTCTACTATGTCTTCGCGGCGTTCGTGATCGTGGGGGCGGGCAACGCGGTGAACCTGACCGATGGGCTCGACGGGCTTGCGACCATGCCGGTGATCATCGCCGCGGGCACCTTCGCGGTTATCGCCTACCTTGTGGGCCGCGTGGACTATTCCGAATATCTCGGCATTCCGCATGTTCCAGGCGCGGGCGAGATGGCGATCTTCTGTGCCGCGATCATGGGAGCAGGGCTCGCCTTCCTGTGGTTCAACGCGCCGCCTGCTGCCGTTTTCATGGGTGACACCGGCAGCCTCGCACTTGGCGGCGCGCTCGGCGCGATTGCCGTGGCGACGCACCATGAGGTTGTGTTGGCGATTGTCGGCGGCCTGTTCGTCTTCGAAGCGCTGTCGGTCATCATCCAGGTCTTCTGGTTCAAGCGCACGGGCAAGCGGGTCTTCCGCATGGCGCCCATCCACCACCATTTCGAGCAGCTCGGCTGGTCCGAGAGCAAGGTCGTGATCCGCTTCTGGATCGTCGCCATCGTGCTCGCACTCCTGGGACTGGCAACGCTCAAGCTCAGATGATCACCTCGCCCGCCTGGAAGGACAAGAAATACGCGGTGCTCGGCCTCGCGCGGTCCGGCCGGGCAACGGTCGAGGCGTTGCTGGAGGCGGGCGCGGACGTGCTGGTGTGGGACGACCGCGCGGAAGCACGCGAGCCCTATGCAGGACGCTGCGCCACTGGAGACCCGCTGGAGGCGGACCTCACCGGCTATGCGGGCGTGGTCGTCAGCCCCGGCGTTCCGCTCAACACCCATCCGATCAAGCCGTATGCCGACAGCTTCGGCGTGCCGGTGATCGGCGATATCGAACTCTTCGCACAGGCGCGCGATCACCTGCCACCGCACAACGTTGTCGGCATCACCGGCACCAATGGCAAGTCGACCACCACCGCGCTGGTCCACCACATCCTCAAGACCGCAGGCGTGCCGACCACCATGGGGGGCAACATCGGCCTGCCGATCCTCGAGCAGGAGCCTCTGCCGGAGGGCGGGGTCTATGTGCTGGAGTTGTCGAGCTACCAGATCGACTTGACCTATTCGCTCGACTGCGACGTCGCATTGCTGCTGAACATCACGCCGGATCATCTGGACCGATATGATGGCGACTTTGAGAAGTATGCGGCCAGCAAGAACCGCCTGCTCGATATGCAGCGCGAAGAGAGCTACGCGCTGGTGAACTGGCCCGCTTTCACTTCCGGCGTGATCCATTCGGGCAAGGCCGGATTCAACGGTATCATGGCCGCCGACAGCGAGGCACAGGCAAACTGGCCGTCGCTTTCCGGACCGCACAATGCCGAGAATGCCGGTGCGGCGATGTCTGCCTGTGCATGGCTGGGATTGTCCGTGGAGCAGATTGAGGAAGGCCTTCGCACTTACGGTGGCCTCCCGCATCGCATGGAACGGGTCGCCGAACTCTCCGGTGTCGCCTACGTGAACGACAGCAAGGGCACCAACACGGCCGCTTCGGCGCCCGCGCTTGCGGCGTTTGACAACATCCACTGGATACTCGGCGGGCTAGCCAAGGAGCCGGGGTTGGGTGAGTGCGAGGCCGAACTCGGACACGTCAAAGCCGCCTACACCATAGGCAAGGCCGGACCGGACTTTGCCGCTCTGCTGGAAGGCCGCGTACCGGTCGAGCAGTGCGAAACGCTCGACCGCGCCGTGACGGCGGCTGCCGCCAAGGCCGAGGCTGGCGACATCGTCCTCCTCTCGCCCGCCTGCGCCAGCTTCGACCAGTATGCCGACTTCGAAAAGCGCGGCGAACATTTCCGCGAGCTGGTGGAGGCGCTCGCATGAACGCGCAGCAGCCCTTCGTCCCCGGTGCTAAGCGCAAGCCCGCCCATATCCCTGGTGGCAAGCTATCGCGCTGGAGCCAGATCAAGATCTGGTGGCGCGAGATCGACCGCGTGCTACTCACGCTGATCCTTGCGCTGATGACGCTGGGTACCATCGCAGTCGCGGCGGCAAGTCCGGCGAGCGCAAACCGGCTGTCGACCTCCGCCGAAACGCTCGATCCGCTCTATTTCTTCTGGCGGCACCTCGTCTGGCAGGTAATCGCGCTCGGTGTGTTGATCGGCGCATCGCTGCTGACGCGAGAAAACGCCCGCAGGCTCGGCGTGCTTCTTGCCGGGGGAATGATCGGCCTCATGTTTCTCGTCCCCTTCATCGGGGTGGAGATTAACGGTGCGCGGCGCTGGATCAATCTGGGTATGCAATTCCAGCCTTCGGAATTCCTGAAGCCTGCATGTGCGATCACGATCGCCTGGATCCTGTCCTGGCGCATGCGCGACCCGAATCTTCCCGTGCTCGCCATCGGGACGGGCCTGCTGGTGCTGATCGCGGTACTGCTGATGTTGCAGCCGAACCTTGGCGGCACGATCCTGTTCGGCGGCGTCTGGTTCGTGATGGTGGTATTGTCGGGTGTCGAACTCAAGAAGCTGGGCGCCGTGATCGGCGGCGGTCTGGCGGCGCTGACGGCGACCTATTTTCTCTATGACAATGCGCGCCACCGTATCGACTCCTTCTTCGGTGGCGGCACTGCGTTCGACCAGGTCGACCTTGCCAGCCGCACGCTGGTGGCAGGCGGCTGGACCGGCGCGGGCTATGGCCTCGGCATTCGCAAAATGAGCTTGCCCGAAGCGCATACCGACTACATCTTCTCGGTCATTGGCGAGGAATTCGGCCTCATCGCCTGCGGTTTGATCGTGTGCCTCT
Organism: Erythrobacter sp.; assembly: GCA_013001165.1. Classification (GTDB taxonomy): domain Bacteria; phylum Pseudomonadota; class Alphaproteobacteria; order Sphingomonadales; family Sphingomonadaceae; genus Qipengyuania. The sequence continues at coordinate 26,643 of JABDNC010000201.1, read as the reverse complement.
ATCTCGCCATCGTCGTGCGCGTGCTGATGCGGTTGGTGGACGAGGAAGATCTCTTCGCCCTCCTTGCCGGCACCGGCCTGGTCGCGCTGCTCGGCGGGCAGGCCTTCATCAATATTCTCGTGAACCTCCAGCTCTTCCCCTCGAAGGGCATGACGCTGCCCCTGGTGAGCTATGGCGGCTCGTCCACCATCGCGGTCTGCCTGACCGTCGGTCTGCTGGTCGCCATCACGCGGCGCAATCCCTACCTCAAAACCACGACAAGGGGACTTGGCGACCTGCTGGGGTTCGGGCAGGGGGATGGAATGAATGCAAAACAGGCGCGCAACCCGCGCGAGATTCACCAGTGACCCGCTCTTCCCGCCATTACGTACTCGCCGCAGGCGGCACCGGGGGGCATTTGCTTCCCGCCTTTGCGCTCGCGGCCGAGCTCGACCGCCGCGGACATCACGTCGCACTGATCACCGACGAGCGCGGCGAGGCGATCCCCGGAAAGCCCGATTTCATGCCCGCCCATGTCATTCCGGCTGGCCGCTTCGGCAAGAACCCGGTGCAGTGGATCAAGGGCGCGAAGGCCGTGCTCGAAGGCCGCAAGATGGCATTGCGCCTGTTCGACAGTTTCGAACCGAGCGCGGTGGTAGGCTTCGGCGGCTATCCCTCGCTTCCCGCGATCCTCGCCAGTACCTCGGCAGGCATCCCGACTGTCGTGCATGAACAGAACGCGGTTCTGGGCCGCGTGAACCGCCTGCTGGCTGGCCGCGTGCAGGCGATTGCCACGGCCTATCCGAACGTCCAGCGCCTGAAGCCGGGACACCAAGGCAAGACCTATCTGGTCGGCAATCCCGTTCGCCACGAAGTGCTGTCACTGCGTGACGAGCCATTCCCGGCCTATGACGAGGATGGGCTGTTGCGCGTGCTGGTGACCGGCGGTAGCCAGGGCGCGCGTGTGCTTTCCGAAGTCGTGCCCGACGGCTTGGCCATGCTACCACCTGCAATCCGCCAGAGGCTGCAGGTTACGCAGCAGTGTCGCCCCGAAGATCTCGACGCCGTGCGCGAACGCTACAGCAGCCACGATATACCCGCCGAGTTGGCGACCTATTTCGAGAACATGGCCGTACGGCTCGCAGATGCGCATTTGTTCATCGGCCGCGCAGGCGCCTCGACAATTGCGGAACTCACAGCCGTGGGCCGTCCGGCGATCCTCATCCCGCTGCCAATCGCGACCGACGATCATCAGGCCGCCAATACTCGTGAAATGGTCAAGGCAGGTGGCGCTCGGATGATCCGACAGCCCGGAGCCATTGTCGGCGAGATCGTTGGAGCCGAGGACGGCGACAATCGCAAGCGCAGCGAGCAAGCAGACGCGATCCAGAAGCTAGCGAAAGAAATTGCTCGACAGATCAAGGTGATAGCCGAAAGTCCGAAAAGCCTCGCCAATGCGGCCCATGCGGCTTGGAACTGTGGCCGTCCCAAGGCGGTCGAAGACCTTGCCGACCTCGTCGAAAGCTTCGGCGGGGCAGACATGATGGATGTGATCCGCGTCGGCGGAAACAATGCACGCGGCGCCACGCAGGGGCAGGTCGCAGGCCAAGGTGCGAAAAGGGAGCGCATGAAATGAGGGGCGTTCCGACAGATATCGGTGTAATCCACTTCGTCGGCATCGGCGGCATCGGCATGTCCGGCATCGCGGAGGTGATGAAGAACCTCGGCTACACGGTGCAGGGCAGCGATCTTAACGAGAGCCCGACTGTGGAGCGGCTGCGCGCACAAGGCATATCGGTCCATATCGGCCACGAGAAGGAAAACGTCGAAGGCGCAGCTGTGGTCGTGACTTCGACCGCGGTGAAACGGACCAATCCCGAAGTCGCCCACGCGCTCGAAAACCGCATTCCGGTGGTGCGGCGCGCGGAAATGCTCGCTGAGCTCATGCGCCTCAGATCCACCATTGCGGTGGCGGGTACGCACGGCAAGACGACCACCACCAGCATGATTGCTGCGTTGCTGGACTGCGGCGAAATCGATCCGACCGTCATCAACGGCGGTATCATCGAGCAGTATGGCTCGAACGCGCGCCTCGGCGACAGCGACTGGATGGTAGTGGAGGCCGACGAAAGCGACGGCAGCTTCCTGCGGCTCGACGGGACGATTGCAGTTGTCACCAATATCGATCCCGAACACCTCGACCACTATGGCGATTTTGAGGGGGTGAAGGACGCCTTCGTCGAGTTCATCCATAACGTCCCCTTCTATGGCGCGGCGATCCTGTGCATCGATCATCCCGAAGTTCAGGCAGTGATCGGCAAGGTGCGCGACCGTCGTGTGATGACCTACGGCTTCAATCTTCAGGCGGATATTTGCGGTGTGAATGTTCAGCCGCATGAGGGCGGCAACCGCTTCGACGTCATTGTGCGCCAGCGCGGCGAGGAAGATCGCCGGATCGAGAATGTGACGCTGCCCATGCCCGGTCGGCACAATGTCCAGAATGCGCTTGCCGCGATTGCGGTCGCTATCGAGATGGGCTGCCCGGACGAGGTAATTTGCAACGGCTTCGGCAGCTTTAGCGGTGTGCGCCGCCGCTTCACCAATGTCGGAACCGTGGCGGGCGCGACGGTCATCGACGACTACGGGCATCACCCGGTCGAAATCCGCGCGGTGCTGGAGGCAGCGCGCGAGGCGACCGGAAACCGCGTGATCGCCGTGATGCAACCGCATCGCTACACCCGCCTCAACGATTTGATGGATGACTTCCAGAGCGCCTTCAACGAGGCCGACCAAGTCTATGTCACACCTGTCTATGCCGCGGGTGAAGACCCGATCGACGGCGTCAGCTCCGAAAGCCTCGTTGCCGGCCTCAAGTCGCGCGGACACCGCTCGGCAGCCACGGTCGAAAGCTGCGAAGATCTCGCGGCCAAGCTCGCAGGCGATATCGAGGAAGGCGACCTCATCGTCTGCCTCGGTGCGGGCGATATCACGAAGTGGGCCGCCGGACTGGCGGAAGCCATCGAGAAGGAACGCGCTTCGTAATGGATCAGCCCGACGACGTCTGGAACTGGGATAGCGGCATGGCGCCCGATTGCGCCGTCGAAGGCGGCATCGAAGCGCCGATCGACACCGAAGGACTGCGCGGCAAGTTGACGCCGCAGGCGCCGCTGGCGAAGCTCGTCTGGTTCAAGACCGGCGGCAAGGCGGACTGGCTGTTCGAGCCCGAAGACCGCGCCGACCTCGAAGATTTCCTCAGCCGCCTCGACGGCGACCTGCCGGTCATGGCGCTGGGTCTCGGCTCCAACATGATCGTGCGTGACGGCGGTGTGCCCGGCGTGGTCATCAAGCTCGGCAAGCCGTTCGCCGATGTTTCGATCGACGCTGAAAATTGCGTCGTCGAATGCGGCGGAGGTGCGCATGGTATCCTCGTTGCCAGCGCGGCGCGCGATGCCGGTGTTGCGGGCCTAGAGTTCATGCGCGGCATTCCCGGCACCGTCGGCGGCTTCGTTCGCATGAACGGCGGGGCCTACGGCACGGAAGTCGCGGACGTGCTGGTCGACTGCATGGTCATCATGCCGAATGGCGAGTGCCATACGCTGCCAGCTTCCGACCTCCAGTATTCCTATCGCCACTCGGCGCTGCCCGAAGGGGCCGTGGTCGTCTCCGCCCGTTTCAAGGGCGAACCTGGTGATCCGGAAGTCATCGGCGCGAAGATGGACGAAATCGCCGAGGCACGCGAGAATTCGCAGCCGCTGCGGACCAAGACAGGTGGTTCCACCTTCAAAAACCCGCCGGGCGAGAAAGCGTGGCAGCTGGTCGATGCTGCGGGATGCCGCGGTCTGAAGATGGGCGGGGCCCAGGTGAGCGAAAAGCACACCAACTTCCTGCTCAATGTCGACAATGCGACCAGTGCCGACATCGAAGGGCTGGGCGAGGAAGTTAAGCGCCGCGTCTACGAAAATTCGGGCGTCGAACTCGAATGGGAAATCCAGCGTGTGGGGCGACCGTAGGAACACAGCATGACCGATCTTCCCAAACTGCATGTCGCCGTCCTGATGGGTGGCTGGGCCAATGAGCGCCCGGTCAGTCTTATGTCTGGCGAGGGCGTTGCAAAGGCGCTTGAAGGCCGCGGCCACAAGGTCACGCGGATCGACATGGATCGGCAGGTCGCTGCCCGCATTGCCGAGACTGCGCCGGATGTGGTTTTCAACGCGCTCCACGGCGTACCGGGCGAGGACGGCAGCGTGCAGGGCATGCTCGATTTGATGGGTGTGCCATACACCCATTCCGGCCTCGCCACCTCGGTCATCGCGATCGACAAGCAACTAACCAAGCAAGCGCTGGTGCCGCACGGCATTCCCATGCCCGGCGGGCGCATCGTGAAAAGCGCCGACGTGTTCGAACGCGATCCGCTGCCGCGACCCTATGTCCTGAAGCCCGTCAACGAGGGCAGTTCGGTGGGCGTCGCGATCGTTACCGACGAGGGCAATTACGGCAATCCGATTGCGCGTGATGCGAAGGGCCCGTGGCAGGATTTCGACGAGCTGCTTGCCGAACCCTATATCAAGGGCCGCGAGATGACGTCGGCCGTCGTCGATTTCGAGGACGGTCCGCGCGCGCTTGCGGTGACCGAACTCAAGCCCAAGAGCGGCTTCTACGATTTTGACGCCAAGTATACCGACGGCATGACCGACCATATCTGTCCTGCCGAGATCCCGGAACACATCCGCGACTTGTGCCTCGAGATCGCATTGAAGGCGCACAAGCTCTTGGGGTGCAAGGGCACCAGCCGGACCGACTTCCGCTGGGACGAGGAACAGGGCGAGGGCGGCCTTTTCGTGCTCGAAACCAACACGCAGCCGGGCATGACCCCGCTCAGCCTCGTTCCCGAGCAGGCCAAGCACGCGGGCATCGAATATGCGGAGCTGGTCGAGACGGTCATCGCTGCGGCTTTGCGCGATCACGCTGCCAAAAAACGGGACGCGGGGCGCGATGGCTAAGGTCAAGCGCAAACCCACAGGCGTCCGGCGCTCTGCCGCGGCGCGTAGCCGTACCCAAAAAGCGCGGGCGGCCAAGAAGCATACCTCAGGCCTGCTCGACCGCGCGATGGCCGCGCTGCCTTTCACCGAAGAGCAGTGGCACAAGTTCTTCCTTTTCCTGATCGTTGCCGCCGGTCTCGGCCTTGCCTGGACGGTTGCAAGCTATGCTGGCGTTCCGGAAATGGCACGGACGGAAATTGCGAAATCGGCAAGCCGTGCGGGTTTCGAAGTGGAAAGGGTTCGCGTCACCGGGGTCGAGCGGCTCAACCGGCAGGCCGTCTACGAACGCGTGCTGGGCGAACAGGATCGCCCGATGCCGCTAGTCCAGGTCGACGAGATCCGCGACCGGCTGCTCGAACTTTCGTGGGTCAAGGACGCGCGCGTTTCGCGCCAGCTGCCCGATCTCCTGCGCATCGATATCGTCGAGCGCGAACCGCATGCCGTGGTTCGTAAACCCGACCGACTGATCCTCGTCGATGCTACCGGACATGAACTCGAACCGGTCTCGGGCGAGCAGGCAAAGGGAATGCTTCTGATTTCCGGCCCCGGCGCGCAGAAGCAGGTTGCCGAACTGAACCGCTTGCTGGATGCTGCACCTGCGCTCAAGCCGCAGATCGCAGGGGCCGAATGGGTCGGCAACAGGCGCTGGAACCTAACCTTCAAAACCGACCAGCTGCTGGCGCTGCCGGAGGGCGACAAGGGCCCTGCCGCCTTGGTCAAATTCGCCGAGATGGACGGGCGCAACCGGCTGATCGGTGGCAAGGCGATTGCCATCGACATGCGTGTGCCCGACCGCGCCTATCTTCGTTGCGCCGACGGACCCTGTCCGCAGGGCATGAGCGCACAGGCGGAGGCGGAATAATGGCTACACCCGCAAGCGCCCCGCTCCCGCGCGTCACCCGCGTCTTTGCCGCGGTGAATATCGGATCGTTCCGTATTTCCGCGATGATCATGGGGCAAGCCGAAGACGAGGAAATGATCGTCCTCGGCTCCTCGCACCGCAGGGCCGAGGGGATCAAGCGCGGCTATGTCACTGATATGCGCGCCGCTACCCATGCGATCCGCAGCGCAATCGAGCTGGCGGAAGCCAATGCCAACACCAGCGTCAATGGCGTCTGGATTGCCTGTGCGGGCGCCGGCCTGACAAGCAAGATTTCCAGCGTCGAAATCGCTATCGGCGGCAGGCGGATCGACGAAGACGATATCGAGCATCTGTTGTTCGCTGCGCGCGACCATATCCAGCCCGATGGCCGCATGGTCCTGCATGCGCAGCCCGCGCATTACACGCTCGACGGCGCGCACGGCATTGCCGACCCGACCGGCCTCCATGCCGAGGCGCTCGGCGTCGATATCCATGTAACGCTGGCCGAAGGTGCACCGGTCCGGAACCTTATCGAAGCTGTCCAGAGCGCGCATCTCGACGTCGAAGGTGTCGTGGCGAGCCCGCTGGCCGCAGCACATGCCTGCCTTTCCTACGAGGAGCGCGATCTGGGCGTTGCGCTGGTCGAAATCGGCGCGCAGGTCACCAATGTCTCGGTCCATGCAGGCGGCATGCTCCTGGGGCTGAGGTCCATCCCGGTCGGCTCCAACGACATCACCGATGCGATCGCTTCCTCGCTCGGCATCCGCCGAGGGCAGGCCGAGCGGCTGAAGTGTGTCGCGGGCTCTGCCATCGCCACGCCGAGCGATCACCGCGAAATGATCCCGGTCAACGCCCCGGGTGACGAGCCGGGCGGACAGCTGGCCCGCGGCGCGGACGAGCAAAACCGTATTCCCCGAGCCGAGCTTGTCTCGATCGTTACCGACCGTCTGGGCACCATGACCAGCGAGATCGGCAAGGGCCTGAAAGCAATGGGCTTTTCGGGCGCGAACGGCGGCCAGGTAGTCCTGACCGGTGGGGGCGCCGAATTGCACGGAATCGCCGAGTTCATGCAGGGCGCGCTCGGCCTTCCGGTCCGCATCGGCAAGCCGCCGGCCCTGCGCGGTCTGCCCGAAGCACACGCCACGCCCGGTTTTGCGACGCTGGCCGGCTTGTGCCTTTATGCGGTCGAGGATCCGGTAGACATCCGCTCGGTCGGACCGAGTTACCAGCCCACGCGGCGGTATTCGGGACTTGGGCTGGTTAACAGGGTCGTGCAGGCAGTTCGCGAGTATTTCTGAGATCGGCGAGAACCCGCCGAAAAGCAGGCTTGGGCATTGTGGATAAAGGCATTTAACCTTTGCATGCGAGAATCGCTTTGTGCCACAAGGCGAAGTGACAGGCTTCGGCCGAATTCTATTCCCAAAGGGACCAGTAAATGAGCATCAATATCGGACCCGCCTCCAGCGACGACATGCGCCCCAAGATCATGGTTGTGGGCGTCGGCGGTGCGGGCGGAAACGCCATCGCCAACATGATGGATTCCGAAATCGAAGGCGTGGATTTCATCGTCGCCAACACCGATGCGCAGGCCCTGGCAAGCAGTCCGGCTGAAAAGCGCATCCAGCTCGGTCCCGACATCACCGGTGGTCTCGGCGCTGGCGCCCGCCCCGAAGTGGGCAAGGCTGCTGCCGAAGAAACCTTCGAAGACATCGAAGACGCGCTCGACGGCGTGAACATGTGCTTCATCGCTGCCGGCATGGGCGGCGGCACCGGCACCGGCGCTGCGCCGGTGATCGCGGAAGCTGCGCGCAAGAAGGGCGTCCTGACCGTCGGTGTCGTGACCAAGCCTTTCCTGTTCGAAGGCACGCGCCGCATGCGCGCGGCTGAATCTGGCATCGACGAACTGCAGAAGCACGTCGACACGCTGATCGTCATTCCGAACCAGAACCTGTTCCTCGTCGCCAAGTCGGACACGACCTTCAAGGAAGCTTTCGCGCTGGCCGACGAAGTCCTGCAGCAGGGTGTACGTTCGATCACCGACCTCATGGTCATGCCGGGTCTCATCAACCTCGACTTCGCCGACGTGCGCAGCGTGATGAGCGAGATGGGCAAGGCCATGATGGGCACTGGCGAGGGCGAGGGCGACAACCGCGCTCTCGAAGCCGCAGAACGCGCCATCGCGAACCCGTTGCTCGACGGTGTCAGCATGACCGGCGCCAAGGGCGTGATCATCTCGATCATCGGCGGCGAAGACATGAAGCTGCTCGAGGTCGATGAAGCGGCCAACCACATCCGCGAACTGGTCGACGAAGACGCCAACATCATCTGGGGCAGCGCATTCAACCCCGAGCTCGACGGCAAGATCCGCGTCTCGGTCGTAGCGACCGGCATCGAGCAGGACGGTTCGGCCGCTGCCAAGCCAACGCGAAATTTCTCCATGGCGCCGCAGCGTGCACCGCAGCGCCCGGTCCTCGACCTTCAGGAAGATGCCGGTGACGAAGAACCGTTCGAATTGAGCGAAGGCCTTTCGGCGGATCCGGAGCCGGAACCCGTCCAGACCTACGAACCGCAGCCCGAGCCCGAGCCGGTCGAGGCTGCCGTTGAAGATTCCTTCGACGACGAACCGCCATTCCGCGAAGAAGGCCTTTCGCCTGCCGGAGCCGACGATTTCGGCGATGACAGCGACGATGTTGACGGCATCGTCGATCCGCTTGCCGGCATGCGTAGCGAAGAAACCGAGCGTTTCGACAATTACGAGGACGAGGGTGCAGTTCCTCCGCCTGCGGACGATAGCGGCTTCGGCGAAGCTGCCGAGCAGGAAGGCTGGACCGACGATAGTGACGGTGGTCCGCCGCCGCTCGATCTTTCTGAACCGGTCGACGAAGGTGCGAGCGACGAACTGCAGCTGGGCGCCGACCAGGTAGCTGAAAGCGAAAGCCCGCTTGCAACCAAGCCTGCTCGCGGTCCTGCATCGGGCGGTGAAAGCAGTGGCGGCTTTGCCGGTGCAGCAGGAGCCGCTGGTGCTGCTGGCGCCGGTGGTGCGCCTGCTGGCGGTGCCCCCGGCGGCGCGGCACAGGGCAGCACGCTGTTCGAGCGTATGGCCAACCTCTCGCGCGGATCGAGCACCTCAGACGAAGACGAGGATGACGACGACGAGGATGGCAGCGGCGCGCTGAACATCCCGCGTTTCCTCGGACGTCAGAACAACCAGTAGGTTAGCCTGAACTTTCGCGCCTGCTGGTGCGTTGGTCAAAGGATATGGCAATTCAACAAGGCAGACGCTGGGTTACGGGTGTTGCGCTGATGGCGCTTGTCGCCGGTGCCTCGCCAGCCCTTTCACAGGAAGTCGTTCAGGCGCTACCGGCACCCGGCTCGCAAGAGCTGGGTGACGCGCTTCAGCGCCTTGCGCGCAATTCGGGCGATGTCGAGGCCCTGATCGATGCGGGCGATGCAGCTCTCCTGCTCGGCGACATTCCCGCGGCAATCGGTTTCTTCGGGCGTGCGGAAGATCTCGCGCCGACCAATGCCCGCGTTTCCTTCGGACTTGCGCGCGCCTACACGCGTTCGCGCCGTCCCGTCGAGGCGCTTCGCCTCTTCGCAATGGCAGAGCAGGGCGGCATTCCGGTTGCGACCATGGCAGCCGATCGCGCGCTGGCTTTCGATCTGGTCGGCGATGCCGCGAGCGCGCAGGAGCTCTACCGCGTTGCGCTCGCACAGGACGATAATCCCGAAACACGCCGTTATCTTGCATTGAGCCAGGCAATCTCGGGCAATCGAGAAGCGTTCGAGGCGACGCTCCTGCCATTGCTTCAGCAAGGCGACAATGCTGCCTTCCGGACGCGCGCATTCGGGCTGGCGATCCTCGGCGATACCGAGGCTGCCGTCACGATTGCCGACGACATGATGCCGCAGCAGATGGCGGCGAGGGTCGCGCCCTATCTGCGCTACATGCCGCGCCTCACTCCCGCACAGCAGGCGGCTGCCGGATCGCTCGGAGTATTCCCGCGTACTGCCGCGATCGGGCGCGACGATGCCTCGATTGCCGGATATGCGACCTCTTCCGCACCGGCCGCGCGGACTGCGGATGCGTCCCTCGCACCGGCGGGCCCTGCGCTTGGCCGCGTCAGGGCAGCACAGGAACGGCAGAGAGAGCTTCCTCCGCGTTCGAGGTCATCGCTTACGGCTTCAGACCCGCTCGAGCGAACAAGGCCGCGCACACGGCGTGTGGAGCGTGAAGAAGAGGCTTCGACGCCTGTGCCAGCACCGGCGCCAGCACCTGGACCGGCGCCAGCACCTGCACCGGCGCCGACATCCGCTCCGCCGCCTCCACCGCCTCCACCGCCACCTCCACCGCCGCCGGCGCAGAGCGTGGAGGACGCTTTCAGCAGCTTCGATCTCGGAGACAGTGTCTCTGCGGCTCCGCGAAGTGGGGCGGTCGACATCACCGCGATCGAAGTACCGCGGGAAGTCGAGGCGAGGCCTACAGCGCCACCGCCCCCGGCCCACCCCTCACGATATTGGGTGCAGGTTGCGACGGGTCGGGACATCGATGCTCTGGGCTTCGATTGGCGACGCATTACGCGCAATGCCGATGGCGAACTTGGCGGAAAGAACGGGTTTACCGCCCCCTGGGGCGAGGCCAATCGCCTGCTTGCCGGGCCCTATGAAAGTGCAGCGGAGGCCCGCGAGGCGGTCAGCCGCCTCAAGGCCAACGGGATCGACAGTTTCCCGTTCACGAGCGCTACCGGGGAGGAAATCTTCCCGCTCGAAGGCGCGCGACCTGCGCCGGTTGTCGAGCGTCATCCGGCCCGGCACTGGGTGCAGGTGGCGACAGGACGCGATCTCGATGCGCTCGGCTTCGACTGGCGCCGCATCTCACGCAGCGCGCAAGGTGCGCTCGACGGAATCGGGCCTTTCACTGTGCCCTGGGGCGAGGCCAACCGACTGCTGGCTGGTCCATTCGAAAGCCGCGAAGAGGCACGCGAGATGGTCAACCGGTTGAAAGAGCGCGGTATCGATACCTTCCCTTATTCCAGCGAGGATGGTCAGCGGATTGTCGATCTCGACTGAATTTCACGCCTATCCGTAAATCGGTTCTTGTGCACAGGGTTTACACAAGCCGCTTTCGTTCTCCCCAAGAGCCTTCGCCGTACCGATTGCCAATCGGCCCGCCGCTTCGGCAAATGGTTTCCATGAGCCTGAGAAACCTCACCTGATGCGTTCCGTGGAAGCCAGATTCGAAGCCGAGGACGACGCGGCCCCGCTCGAAATGCTTGTTGCGCTGTTCGAGGCGCGCGGATGGCCGTGCGAGGCGACAGCGGAAGAAATCAGCGGCGAGATCCAGGGCAGTTGGGCAAAGTACCAGCTGCGTGCGATCTGGCGTGGAGAGGATCGCGTCCTGCAGCTGCTCTGCCTTCCCGACATCCGGATCTCGGGCGAGAAACAGGCTGCGGCCCATGAGCTGGTTGCACTGGCGAACGAGCAGATGTGGCTCGGCCATTTCGATATCTGGTCCAATGGCGGCGTGCTGCTTTACCGTAATGGCACCCTGCTCGGGAATGAAGGGTTGCTGAGCCTCGACCAAGCGCAATCGCTGGTGGAGATCGCGGTCGAGGAATGCGATCGCTTCTATCCGGCGTTCCAGTTCGTCCTGTGGGGCGACAAGGAACCGCGCGAGGCGCTGAAGGCCGCGATGGTGGACGCCGCCGGCGAGGCTTGAAGCCCGCCGCCTTCGCTCTACAAGCGCATTCCATGAATATACTGATTTACGGCTACGGCACCATGGCCGGGGCGATGGTCGAAGGCTGGCTCCGAGCCGGAATGGATCCTGCTCGCATCACCGCGTACAACCCGCGACCCAAGCAGGTCGCCGAGGGGGTGACGCTGGTCACCGAGATTCCCGAAACGGCTTTCGACGCCGTGGTGCTGGGTTTCAAGCCCCACATGCTTGCCGATATCGCACCGGAAATGGCCGGGGTGACGCGCGCTGCTGTTGTCTTGTCGATCCTAGCCGGCGTGGAACTTCAAACGCTGGAGGAACGCTTGCCGACGACGCGGGGCTGGGTTCGGTTCATGCCGAACCTTGCCGTCGCTCTCGGGAAGTCGCCCAATGCGCTGGTCGAGCGCGGATTGAACAATGCGGATCGCACGGCTGTTACAGAGCTTGCGCGCCAGCTGGGCAGCGCAGAATGGCTGCCTGACGAGAGCCAGTTCGAGCTGGTCACCGCCTTGGCGGGATCGGGTCCCGGCTTCGTTTACCGGTTTATCGATGCGCTTGCCGCAGCAGCGAGCGAGCTTGGCCTCGAGGGCGAGCAGGCGGAAAGGCTGGCGGTCAAGATGGTGGAGGGCGCTTCGGCCCTCGCAGCGGCTTCGGATCATTCTCCCCGCGAACTGGCGCGCCGTGTCGCGAGCCCTGGAGGGATGACCCAGAAAGGGCTCGACGTGCTCGACGAGAATGCGGCCTTGCGCCAATTGATGACCGCATGCCTTGCTGCAGCACGCGATCGGGGCCTTGAAATGGGTCGGGAAGCACGCAAATCCGCCGAAAAAGACGGTTAAACCGCGTTAGCCACAAGCATTCCGGTTTCGCTTGAATTTACCGGTATAAAACACGATATTGTCAGCAGAAGCAGGGTCGCAACCGCTCCCTGCGCTAGGGAGAATTGTAAATGGCCGATTGGAACGACACCGACCGCAGCCAGCACGCTACGTCCGTGCCGCGTGCGGGCGACGCCGTTGCGCGTGGCACCACATTTGATGCTGGCCTGCGCCAGCACATGCTTTCGATCTACAACATGATGGCTTCGGGCGTGCTGCTTACCGGCATCGTCTCGCTGCTTTTCGTGAACACCGCGCTGTTCGACGCGGCCTTCACCATCGTACAGACGCCTTACGGTCGTTCGCTGCAGGTGACTGGCCTCGGCTGGGTGATCAAGCTGGCACCGCTCGCCTTCATCCTCGTCCTGTCCTTTGGCGGGATCCAGCGCTTCAGCAAGACCACGCTCCAAGCGATGTTCTGGGGCTTTGCGGTCCTGATGGGCCTGTCGCTGTCGACGATTTTCGCGGTCTATACCGGTGAATCGGTCGCCGCCGCGTTCTTCTCGGCAGCCGCCGCTTTCGCAGGCCTGAGCCTGTTCGGTTACACGACCAAGAAGAACCTGTCGGGCTGGGGCAGCTTCCTGATGATGGGCCTGATCGGCATCATCGTCGCCATGCTGCTGAATGCCTTCGTGTTCCAGTCGGGCGCGATGGGTCTGGTCATCAACATCCTCGGCGTGCTGATCTTCGCTGGCTTCACTGCCTACGATACGCAGCGCCTGAAGGAAGAATATGCCTATCTCCGCGGCACCGAGTTCGCGGGCAAGGCAGTCGTGATGGGCGCGCTCAGCCTCTATCTCGACTTTATCAACCTCTTCCTCTTCCTGCTGCAGTTCCTCGGCAACCGCGAGTAATCACAACCGCCTGACGCAGCTAAGAGTCACTTGATCGTGCCCGGGGCGGAAGTTTCGCCCCGGGCATTTTCTTTGCCTCCACAAGGCGCTAGGGTTCCGGCAGCTTCATCCCCCGTCAATGCGTGATGGGAGAAGATGAATTGATATCGCTCGAGGAGGGTCAGCGCACCGTGAGCCGAAATGCCACCCAATCTATCCGTGTCGCGGCAATCGCCGCGGCTTTAGCTGCAATCGCAGCCTGTGCTCCGCCGCCTCCGCCGCCTCCTCCACCGCCACCTCCGCCGCCTCCGGCAGTAGTCATTCCGCCGCGTCCGACGCCTCCGAGCGGTGCGACTTCCAGCATGACGATCCCGATGATCGCCGCTTCCGGCGTGCGTCAGACCGTGAACGCCAACCTCACGCCTGCGCAGACGACGTGGAATTTGCGAAGCGCGCTGAACGTTGCAGCGCTAAACTGTCAGTCGCCCGAACATGCCTCGCTGGTCGATAATTACGGCGCCAAGCTGCGCATTCATGCGCGCGAGCTGTCGGCAACCAACCGCGCATTGCAGGCCGAATTCCGGCAGCGATACGGCGCGACGTATCGCGATGTGCAGGATTCCTATATGACGCAAGTCTATAACTACTTCGCGCTTCCGCCTGCGAAGAAGGAATTTTGCGACGTTGCCAACGCGGTCAGTGCCGAAGTGGTCGGTGTCGCAGCCGGGGACCTCGAAGTCTTCGCGGCGACGGCGCTGCCCCGTATCGAGGCTGTGTTCGAGGACTTCTTCCGCGCTTACGAACAGTATCGCATCGACCTGAACGCGTGGGATTCCCAATACGGCCCGCCCACTATCTCCACCACGGTTCAGGGCTATACCAACCCGCTCGACCCTTCGGTCGAGGTCGCACCAGGGGAAACCTTGGTCGGCACTATGCCTGCCACTGCACCCGTCAGCGCCGCTGGCGAGCCGCAAGCCCCCGTCGATATCCCGCCCGCTACCGGGCAAACGCCGGTAGTGGTTGCGACCGATCAGGTGGATGCCGATGGCAATGCGGTCGTGACGCTGCCGACCGAGGGTCCGATTTTCCAGTCGGGCGAAGTGGTGCAGGGCCAGACCACAGCTGACGATACGCCCGACCCGCAAAGCTAATCCGCAGCAAGGTAATCGAGGGCGGCTGGAGCGATCCGGCCGCCCTTCGCATGTCAGATGGGCGCGTAATCCGGGAAATTGCCCGCGCAGGCGGTAAGCATGGCGCGGGTCGCATCGACATCGGGAGCCTCGATACCTGCGGGAAGAGGCTGGAGCTTTTCCTGCGGAGGAAAGGCGCCGTAGCCTGCGAACAGGCACAGCCAGCTCATCGGCGAATAGGCCGGGTTCTCGCCATTTGTGGCGCGATTGATCTCGGCTATCTCCTTGTGCGTGAACCAGCCCGTCATCATGGCCTTGAGGCCATCGGGCAGGACATCGTTTGCCGCATTCTCACGCCAATAGTCGGTGTCGCTGCGCCGATTCATCCGGTAATGCGCCACGATGTAATCGCGGATCCCGTCATAGCGTGAGGCGACGCGGCGGTTGAACGTGTCGCGGTGCTGCGCGCTGAAGCCGCCTCCCTCGTAGGCCTTCGCGAAATCGAGCGCGGTGTAGATGACGATATGCAGCGCGGTCGCCTCGAGCGGCTCGATAAAGCCTTGCGATAGACCTGCTGCCAGGCAGTTGCCTGTCCAGCTGTTCTCGACGCGGCCCACCTTCATGCTCAGGAAACGCGCTTCGGTTTCACTTCCTTCGGTGCCGATAGCTGCGCGCAGTTCCGCCTCTGCCTCTTCGTCGGAGGTATGACGCGAGGAGTAAACGTAGCCATTGCCGACCCGCGTGGTCAGCGGGATCGACCAGCGCCAGCCTGCCTTCATGGCGATGGCATCTGTTTGCGGGCGCGGCGTTTCGCGATGCGGGGTGGGCATGACGACGGCGCGGTCATTGAACAGGTTCTCGCCGAAAGAAAGGAATTTGGCACCCAGCTTCTGCTGCGCGAGGACCGATCCGAAACCCGAACAGTCGACGAAGAAATCGCCTTCGATCCGCTCGCCGCCTTCGCACAGCAGGGCAGCTATGCCTCCGTCGTCGCGCAGCTCGACATCATCCACCCTGAGCGGGCGATGCTCGACCCCGCGCCCGGTCGCCCATTCGCGCAGGAAGCCGCCCAGCTTGTGAGCGTCGAAATGATAGCCGTAGCTCGGGCCGAAGGGGAATGTATCGCCCGGCTGCGGTGCCTTGCCACCGTCGGCCAGCACGCTTGCGAGGAACCAGTCGTCGGGATGGGCGGGCACATCGATCCCGCGGCGCCGAAGCGCGCAATTATGCGCAAAACCCGGCTCGCTGTGGAGGTCGATCGGGCCGGGGAAGGGGTGGAAATAGCTCTCGGAACCCTCGACCTCGCTCCACCCGGAAAACCGGATGCCGAGCTTGTAGGTCGCATCGCAGGCGCCCATCCATTCGGCCTCTTCGATTTCGAGGTGATCGAAGAAAGCCTTGAGCTGCGGTGTCGAGCCTTCACCAACCCCGATGATGCCGATCGCGGGGCTCTCGACCACGGTTACCTTGCCGCCGCGCTCGCCCCATTCCTTGTGCAGAAGGCAGGCGGTGATCCAGCCCGCGCTGCCGCCACCCAGCACCACGACATGGGGAGGGGAGGGGGCGGTCACCCCTGCGGCACGAGTTCGATCGCGAAACCGCCAGCAGGTGCGATGCGCAGGTCGAGCGTCTGGTCGGATGTTACCGTGCGGGTCTCGACTTCCATGGCATGTCGGTCTTCGCCCTGGCCGTCGGCAGTCGCGCCGTCACGCCAGATCGTGCCGAGATAGCTCTTGCCCGGATCGAGGAAAGAGAGCGGCACGCTGACGTTGCGCTCGGCCTCGTCGGTAACGGCACCCACGTACCAGTTGAGCGTGTTGCGATCGCGGCGGGCGATGACGGCGAATTCGCCCACCTTGCCGTCGACCAGCATGCTTTCCGCCCAGTCGGCCGGCACGCGCTTCACGAAATCGAGCGCGCGCGGATATTTGACGAGGTTTTCCGGCAGGTCAGCGACCATCTGGATCGGCGAATAGATCGTCACATAGAAAGCCAGCTGCCGTGCCAGCGTGCTCGGCAGGTCGGGTGCTGTCGCACCGCGTCCCTCGAGCGAGAAGACGCCCGGCGTATAGTCCATCGGCCCCGAAAGCATGCGCGTGAAGATAAGCTCCGGCACGTGACCCGGATCGTTCTTTGGAACCGCCCAGGCATCGTATTCCGCACCGCGAGCGCCTTCACGGCTGACCCAGTTGGGATAGGTGCGGCGAAGGCCCGTGTCCTTGATCGGCTCGTGCGGGTTCATCGCGATCTGGTGCTCGGCTGCTTCCTTCACGACCTTGAGGTGGTGGCGGACCATTTCCTGCCCGTCATGCCAGACGAAGGTCTCGCCCCAGCCACCTTCGCCGGCAGGTGCGATCACGCCGCCCGCATCGGCGACATAGCCGCTCTTGACCGCATCGATGCCGAGCGACTGGTAGAATGCCATCGCGTCTTCGAGCTGTTCTTCGTAGACCTTGATGTTGCCGCCGGTTTCGTGGTGGCCGATGATCTTCACGCCCTTTTCCTCGGCGTAGCGGGCGACTTCGGCGATATCGAAATCGGGATAGGCTTCGGTGAAGCTGAATTCGCGGCCGTTGCCGAACCAGTTGCCGTCCCAGCCGAGGTTCCAGCCTTCGATCAGGACCCCGCGGAAGCCGTGTTCGGCAGCGAAATCGATGTATTTCTTGGCGTTTTCGGTGGTCGCGCCATGCTTCTCACCGCTCGCCCAGCTCTCGATATCGAGATGCATGCCCCACCAGATGCCGATGTATTTGTGCGGGGTGAACCAGCTGACATCGCCCAGCTTGTTGGGCTCGTTGAGGTTGAGGATGAGGTCGCTCTCGAAGAGCCCCTTGGGGTTCGAGCTGATCTGGATCGTGCGCCACGGAGTGGTGAAGGCGCCTTCGCGCACGACCTTGGCGCCGCGCGGGCTCGGGGCCAGCTGCGCGCGCAGACGCGTGCCATTGATCCGCTTCAGCCACATACCCGCATAGTCGACCAGCGCCGCTTCATGGAAAGAGAGATGCGTGCCGTTCTGCAGTACCATGGTGACGGGTGTGTGCACCGTCGAAAGCGCGCTGATCGGCGTCTTCTCGTAGAGATATTCGTAGCGGTTCCAGTCGCCCGCCGGGATCGACCATGCGGTACCGTCGCTGGCGATGTTGAACTCGGTCAGCTCGTCGGCGATGTTATAGAAGCGCTGCTGCGGATTGTCGGGAAACTCGGTGCGGAAACCGATCCCGTCGTCGAAGACGCGCAGACGGACGGTAATCTCGCGCGCGGCCTCGTCTTTCTGGCGGAAGGTGAGGGCCAGTTCGTTATGGCTGTCGATCACCCATTGCTGTTCGCCCCAGGGCTGTTCCCAGGTGCTGCTGTGCGCCTGCTCGCGAAAGGCCACGACCTCGAAATTGCGGCGCATCGGATCGGCATCGGTGAAATTGAAGCCGATGTTCGACTTGGTGATGATCGATACGCCGTCACGGGTGACTTCGTAATAGGGAATGCCTTCGCCGTCGGCATCGAGTGTCACCTTGATGCGGCCGTCGGGCGAGGCCACCGTTTCCGCCTGCGCAGCGGACAGCGGGAGGAGGGCGGCACCAAGAAGCAGAGCAAGGCGGGTCATTCGGAAATCTCCGTTATGATGGCGGCAAAGGCCGGCAATTCGCTTTGGCTCGCGCCATTGATAGCCACCAGCACTTCGCCTTGGCAATCCTTTGTCGCCAAGGTTTTCCTGCCGAGATTGAAGCGGCACTCGACGCGCTGGCCATTGGCCTCGCGCGTCACGACCAGCAGATCACCATCGTGCCTGCAGCTGGTCACAGCACCATGGCGCAGCGCCGGATTGTCCTTGCGAAGCGCGATTGCGGCGCGCGTGAAGGAAAGGAGGGAATCCTTGTCCCGCAGCTGCAGTTCGACCGGGCGCGAGCGATTTTCCCCCCCCACTGGCAACCACGGTTCCTTGCTGCCGAAACCTGCGCATTCGGTTTGGTCCCACGGCATCGGGGTGCGGGCACCGTCACGGCTTAGGGTCAGCGGCCAGTTGGCGATCGCTTCGGGATCGTGGAGCTGGTCGAAGGGAATGTCGACCTGCGTCAGGCCCAGTTCCTCGCCATAATAGAAGATCGCATTGCCGCGCAGGCTGACCAGCAGCAGCGTCTTGAGGCGGGCGAAATCCTCGCGGTCTTCGGGCTTGCACCAGCGGCTCAGCGCACGCGGTGCATCGTGGTTCTCGAACGCCCAGCTCGGCCAGCCGATGTCCATGTCGTCGGGCCATTCTGCGAGCGAACCACACACGAGCTGCGCGGTAAGCGCTTCGGCGTAGAGGAAGTTGAAGCTGTAGGCCGAATTGAGGTGGTTTTCGCCGGCCGTGAACAGGCGCATTTCGCGCATGGCATCGTCGCCACCGACCTCGGCAACGGTGAAGATGTCGTCATACTCGTCGGTCAGCGCGCGGATACGCTCGATGAAGGCCGGGATGTCGGCATGGCCCTGGTTGAACTTTTTGATCTGGAAGTCGAAGGGGCGCGTGCGCTGCTTGTCCGTTGCCGGAGCAGGCGGGTTATCGCGCAATTCCGGATCATGCATCGCGAAGTTGAGTGCATCGATGCGGAAGCCGTCGACGCCGCGGTCGAGCCAGAAACGCATCACGTCCAGTACCGCATCCTGCACCTGCGCGTTGTGGAGGTTCATCTGCGGCTGGGAGTTTAGGAAGTTGTGCAGGTAATACTGGCCGCGGCGCGCGTCCCACGTCCACGCGGGGCCGCCGAAGACCGATTGCCAGTTCGACGGGGGAGAACCGTCCGGCTTGGCGTCTGCCCAGACGTACCAGTCCGCTTTCGGGTTGTCCCTGCTCGACCGGCTTTCCTCGAACCATGCATGCTCGTCGGAAGTGTGCGAATAGACCTGGTCGATCAGGACCTTGAGGCCGAGTTCGTGTGCGCGGGCGATGAGATCGTCGAAGTCGGAGAGGTCGCCGAAGATCGGATCGACTTCGCGATAATCGGAGACGTCGTAGCCGAAATCCTTCATCGGCGATTTGAAGAAGGGGCTGATCCAGATGGCGTCTATGCCGAGGTCCGCCACGTGAAGCAGCTTTTCGGTGATCCCCGGAAGATCGCCGATTCCGTCGCCGTTGGAATCGTGGAAGCTGCGCGGATAGATCTGGTAGATCGTCGCGCCCTTCCACCACGGCAGGCCGGAAGATGTGGCCTTGTCGGTCATTCGCCGCGCTCCGAGACGCGGCAAACCGCCCAGCCGAAGGCGGGCAGGGTGAAGGCGGCGCTGCCGGGTGCGGAGACCGCTGCGGGGCAGGTGCCGGCAAGAGTTTCGAAAGTGCGTGCATCATAGCCCAGCGTGATGTTCGCGCTCTGGCTTTCGGCGCTGGTATTGAAGACCAGCAGGTATTCGCGCCCGTCTTCGGGATCGAAGCGGCTGGCGGCGAAGATGCCGGCTTCCTGCCCGTAGTGGCGCACGACCTGCCTGCCTTTCGACAGCGCATCGTGAGCGCGGCGCACCTCGGAAAGCTCGGCGATGAGGCGATAGAGCGGATGGGCAGTGTCGAAATTGCTGAGCGCCGCGGTCGCATCGGTACCGATCAGCGTGTTGTCGTTGTAGCTGTCGGTGCGGCTAGGGAACATGTCCTCCCGCGCTGCCTGGTCGTTGCCATCGCCGACGAAACCCTGCTCTGCGCCGTAGTAGATCACCGGCGAACCGCGCAGCGTCAGCAGCATGGCATGGGCGAGCTTGGTGCGGGCCAGCATCTCGCCGGTGGAGATGTCCTCGTTGTCCCAGCGCAGCATGGTGGTGAAGCGGCCCATGTCGTGGTTGCCGAGGAAGGTCGGCATGCCGAGCGCCGCCTCTTCGCCACCCTCGTAGAGCACGTCGCCGTCGAACAGGTCGTTGAGGATGTAGGTGCCCTTGCCCATGCTCACCGTCTCGCGGATGCCCTGCTGGAAGGCGAAGTCGAGTACTGCAGGAAAGCCGTCGCGGCGTGTGTACTGCGCGATGTAGCCGTTGTCGTGATCGTCGCGGTAAACCTCCCCGAAGATATGGAAGTTCGGGATGCCCTCGGCCTTTGCCGTCTCGAGCATGGCAGGAACGAATTCCTGCCAGAACTCGGGGTTCACGTGTCGGGCGGTGTCGACGCGGAACCCGTCGATGCCTGTATCGCGTATCCAGCCAGCATAAATGTCGATCATGCCTTCGACCACGCGCGGGTGCTCGGTGAACAGGTCATCGAGCCCCACGAAGTCGCCCTGCCGGCTGCTTTCGCCGGAGAAAGTCGTGTCTCCGCGGTTATGATAGTAGATCGGGTCGTTGAGCCAGGCGGGGACCTTCACGTCCCCTTCGGCGGCCGGAACCACCGGCGTATAGGCGTAGGATGGATCGGTCAGACGCGCGAAATTCGCCTCGCTGCGGTCCTCATCGCCCATGAAACCTTCGTTGATCGCCGGACCATCGACGCCGCCCTTGCGCGAATAGGGGAAGTCTCCCTTGCTGCGATAGGCATAGCCGGTTGCATCGCCTTCCGCATAGCGGATGACGTCGGCGGTGTGGTTTGTGATGATGTCCATATAGACCTTCATCCCCCGCTCATGGGCTGCATCGACGAACGCCTTGAATTCCGCGCGGCTGCCGAAATGGCCGTCAGGGCGAGTGAAGTCGGTCACCCAATAGCCGTGATAGCCTGCGGATTCCTGTCCCGGACCGCCTTGCACCGGCTTGTTCTGGAAGATCGGCGCGAACCAGATCGCGGTAATGCCTAGCCCTTCGAGATAGTCCAGCCGCTGGGTCAGGCCGGCAAGGTCGCCACCGTGGAAGAAACCCTTGTGGGTCGGGTCGAAACCGTGATCGAGCGGGCCGCCGGTAAAGTCGCCGAGATCGTTCGACGTGTCGCCATTCTCGAAGCGGTCGGGAAGAACGAAATAGACGATCTCTTCCGAAGGCGCGCGATCGCGGAACGAAGTTTCCGATGCAGGCGCCTCAGGCGCGGATGTCTGCGCATGCGCACATGCGGCCGTGGCAAGGGCTAGCAGGGGCAGGGCTGTGCGGAATTTCATGCGACATTCTCCTTCGCACGCACCTGCGACACCAGATTCCCGAGCACTTCGACGTGCTGCGGCATGGCGTTCGCGGCGCGAACCATCTGTTCTTCTGTATTGGCGAGCAGGCCGACCAGCTCGTTCTCCGGCATTGCATCGGCGAGCGGATTGTAGCCTTCGGTCTCGACACCTTGTCCAGCGAGCACCTGGAACCACGCCACCTCGGTGAACAACTCTTCGTGCTCGCGGTGGATGTGCCCATTTGCACACCACTGTGCCAGCTTGTTGGAAAGGGTGGCGGGCAATTCAAGCTCGCGCATCGCGTCCCAGAATGGCTGCCCTTTGCGGCCATTGGCCCAGTAATGCAGCACGAGGAAATCGCGGATCCGCGTCCACTCGAAGTCTGCCTGCGCGTTGAAGTGGTCGATCAGCGCGGGAGCGGGGCGGCCCCCGCTCAGCAGGTTCAACAGCCGCGCGAGCGCGCTCTGGACGAGATGGATGCTGGTCGATTCCAGCGGCTCCATGAAACCGGCGGCAAGGCCCAGCGTCATGCAGTTTCCGACCCATTGGCGGCGGCGCTTGCCGGTGGTGAACTTGAGGACGCGCGGGCTTCCGTCCGCTTCGCCATCGAGATTGGCAAGCAGCGTGCTGGCTGCCTCGTCTTCCGAGATATGCGCGCTGGAAAAGACATAGCCGTTGCCGATCCGGTGCTGGAGCGGGATGCGCCACTGCCAACCGGCCTCGCGGGCGATGGAACGGGTATAGGGCGTAAAATCGCCGCCACCGCTGCACGCCACGGCAACCGCGCGGTCGCAGGGCAGCAGGTCGGACCAATCGTCAAACCCGGCTTCCATGGCGCCTTCGATCAGAAGCGCACGAAAACCGGTGCAATCGATGAAGAAATCCGCCTCGACGCTGCGCTGGCCGTCGAGTGCCAGCGCGGTTATGTCGCCGTTTTCGGCATCGCGCTCGACGTTCTCTATCAATCCCTCGGTGCGCCTGACGCCCCGCGCCTCGGCCATGCGGCGCAGATAGGCCGCGTAGAGACCGGCATCGAAGTGGTAGGCGTAGGGAAGCTCTGGGCCGCCCGGTCCGGGCATGCGCAGAGCGCGGGCCGCGATCTCGTTCAGCGAATAATGATCCAGCGTCCGTGCGTGGCCGAGTTGCTTCGCTCTCAGCCAGTGCTGGTGGAACGGCAGCAAGCCTGCCGCGCGTCCGACCTGGCCGAAGGCATGCATGTAGGTGTGCCCGTCTCCCATCCAGCCATCGAAGGCGATGCCCAGTTTGAAGCTGCCCTTGGTCTCGCGGAGGAATTCGCCCTCGTCGATGCCGAGCGCTTGGTTGAAATGGCGGATCTGGGGGATGGTTGCTTCACCGACACCCACGGTGCCGATGGTTTCGCTCTCGACCAATTCGATTTCGAAATGGGCCGGAGCAAAGCGGGCGAGCAGGGCGGCTGCCATCCATCCGGCGGTTCCACCGCCTGCAATGGCAATTCGAAAGGGTTTCTGCT
Organism: Erythrobacter sp.; assembly: GCA_013001165.1. Taxonomy (GTDB): domain Bacteria; phylum Pseudomonadota; class Alphaproteobacteria; order Sphingomonadales; family Sphingomonadaceae; genus Qipengyuania. The sequence goes on along the minus strand of JABDNC010000201.1, from coordinate 3,668 downwards.
CGCTCACAATGTTCACCTCACCGCTTCAGGAGCGGTCCGGTCTAGCTGCAAGTTCATAGGTTCCAAGGGTGGCCGGGCGATCTTGCGATCGCCCGGCCGGGAGGAACTTAGAACTTGTAGGTGAAGCCCGCGAGGAAGCGACGACCGTATTCCTGGTAGTCGATGACCGCGCGCGGTTCGGGGACGTTGAACTGCGACACGAACGGCGCGTTCGTGAGGTTCTGTCCCTGCACATAGACCGACAGGCCTTCGAGTGCGCTACCCGGCTGGAATTCATAGCCGATCTGCGCATCGACGATGGTCTCGTCACGGGCAAGGCGACGCGTGGGCGAACCACCGAAGCCGGTGAAGTCGGCAAGGAATTCCGAACGATAGCGGACACTACCACGGGCGCTGAAGCCGTTCAGGTCATAGTAGAGCGTGCCGTTCGCAACCCACTTCGAGTAGCCCGGGATCTGGTCGATATCGCCATTGGCGTTCTCGATCTTGGTCTTGGTGTAGCCAACACCGCCGGTCACGCCGAAGCCGTTGAGCGCTTCGGTGAAAGCGTCGAAGGGGATCGTTGCCGAAAGTTCGGCGCCGTAGAAGTCGCCACCGCCGGTGTTCACCTCGGAGTCGAGGTAACCGATTGTCGTGGCGGGCGTCTGGCCGGCCGGGACCGGGAAGGCGGCATAGTCGAAGACGACGCGCGATCCGTCGATGTAGCTCACGAGATCCTTGTAGAAGACCTGAGCAGCGACCACGCCTGCACCGCCGGCGAAGTACTTCTCGATGTTGAAGTCGATCGCATTGGCACGATACGGACGCAGGAGCGGGTTACCGCCGCCACCGCTGATGAACGGAGCGAGGCCGGTCGGGCTGTCAGCGACATTGTTATTGATGCCATAGCCGATCGCGACACGCAGGTCGTCGAGCTGCGGGCGCTGGATCTGGCGGCTCGCGGCAAGACGGAAGACCCAGCCGCTGTCCAGACGGAGCGAGAGGTTGGCGCTCGGAAGGACATCCCAGAAGTTATCGCCGAGCGACAGGTCGACACGGTCCTGGTTTCCGTCACCGTCGATATCGGTGAAGGCAACACCCGTCGAATTCTGCTCGGTGTTGATGGCCTGCACGCCGAAGTTACCGGTGATCTCGCCACCGCCGATATCCTGCTGGATGTCGAACTGGAGGTAGGCGGTCATCAGCTTTTCGGTGATCCCGTAAGCCTTGGCCGGGATGTCGTTCGAGGTGTTGGGATCCAGCACCAGCGTGCCGTCGGCAATCAGCTCACGCACGTCGTAGCTGACGATCGGGCCGAGGCCGAGATAGCCGAGGTCGGTCGAGCGAAGCAGGGCGCCCGTGGGGATCGCGACTTCCGTCGCGCCGCCAGCTGGCGAAACGAAGAATTCGTCCGGCGTAAGGCTCTTGGCGCGGTCGGTGTATGCAAGACCGAAATTGACCCCGGAGATGAAGCTGTCGATCTCCTTGCCGACGCCGAGGCGGTACTGGAAAAGCTCGTCGTCGATGATGCGGTTGTTGTAGTAACCGGCCTGGACGCGGCTGCCACCCCAGCCGAGCGGGTCGGTCAGGACGATCAGGTTCGGGTCCGAATAGTCGAGCGTCGGGCTGAAGCTGGTGCCCTGCGTGTTCGAGATGAAGCCGATGGTATCGGTCGCGCCGACACCGGCGTTGTAACCCGTGCCCGAATAGCTTTCGATACTCAGTTCTTCACGATCGGTACGCGAGTAGCCGAAGTCGAGGAAAGCGCTCCAGCCGTCGTCGCCCTGGTAATCGAGGTTGAGGCCGCCCGAATACAGGTCTGCCTGGCGCTGAAATACGTCGTTGCGCACGACGCCTTCGACATTTTCAAATGTGCCGGCTTCGGCGAAGCCGCCGAAGGGGCCATCGACGACCGTCGCAGTCGAAGGATCGAAGGTCGTGCCGAAAGCGCCAAATCCGAGCGGAAGCTCAATGCCACGCTTGGACTGGTCATCGTCGAAGTTCGAATAGAACCCGTCGAGCGTGACCATCAGGTTGGGACTGGCTTCCCACTGGAAAGTGCCGTTGACGCCGAAGCGCTTGAGCTGGGTCGAGGTGACGAAGCTCTTGTTGCCACCGATGACGAAGGGATTGCCCGGCGTGCCGTCGCCGGCATAGCCCCAGGCGTTGAATTCCTGAAGCTGGTACGGCTCGTCCGTATATGCAGCCGAGAGCGCGAGGCCCACGGTGTCATCGGCGAACTGGTCCACGAAGGTTGCGTTCACGCGATAACCGAACTCCTTCGAACCGGCGTTCAGTGCACCGAGGTCGGCGTAGCTACCCTTGGCACCGATCGCGAGGATGCTTTCGCTCGCTTCAAGCGGACGGATCGTACGTACGTCGACCGTGCCGACGAGGCCCTGACCTACAAGGCTGGCCGACGGGCTCTTGTAGACGACGACCTGGTTAACGACTTCCGACGGATACTGGTCGAATTCGACGGCGCGGTTGTCGCCGGTCGAGGTCTGTTCGCGGCCGTTGAGCAGCGTTTGCGAGAAATCGGGACCGAGGCCGCGGATGGCGATGACATTGGCGCGGCCGTTGAGGCGCTGCGAAGTCACACCGGGCAGGCGGGCGATCGATTCACCGATCGAATCGTCGGGCAGCTTACCGATGTCTTCGGCGGTCACCGATTCGAGGATTTGGTCGCTGCGGCGCTTTTCGGCGACGGCGGTGGCCAGCGATTCACGAAAGCCGCTGACCACGATGACCGTAGATTCGTCTTCCTCGTCGGCCACGGGCTGGCCTTCTTCGGTCTGCTCGGGCGTTGCGGGCTGGGTGCCCTGTGCCGAGGCCACGGTCGGAAGGCCGCCAGCCAGTGCCAAAGCCACGGCCGACGCGCTGACGCCGGTAAGATGCTTGCGGAATGCCATTATGTAATCCTCTCCCCAAAGGCCCCAATTTCGCCGTGTAGCGGCAGTCCCGGGCCGGAAATCCTCTTGCGAGTCCGGACTTGTTGCCGGATGCTCTGCGCCTCCAAGTATGTCCGCAGATCGGGCCGCGCATAGACGGCATACGTATACGCAAGCTGCGCAAGGAACCGGCTTGGTGCACAAAAACAACAGTGAACGTTCACAATGTGAAATTCATTCAAAGCGCGAGGTTTTGCGGGTCTCGGAGGGGCGATCGGGCGCTGAATATTTGCGCCGGTGCCAATCCCTTCCTAGGGTCGAACAGGTAGCGCGGAATTGGCGCTGTCTGGGGAGGAAGCATGGGACGCAAGCCGACCGGTCGGCCCACGAGTTTCGACATCGCCTATGCGGCAGGCGTTTCACAGCCCACAGTCAGCCGCGCCCTGCGCGGCGACAGGTCGGTCAGCGAAAAGACGCGCGAAAAGATCAAGCAGATCGCGCGCGACCTCAACTACACCGTCGACAAGAATGCATCCTCCCTGCGCTCGCAGCGGTCGAACACTATCGCGCTGCTGTTCTTCGAGGATCCGACGCCTGACGAGAGCATGATCAACCCCTTCTTCCTCGCGATGCTGGGCTCGATTACCAAGGCAACGGCGGATGAAGGGCTGGATTTGCTCATTTCATTCCAGCGCATGGAAGACGACTGGCACGTCCGGTACCAGGACAGTCACCGCGCAGACGGCCTGATCCTGCTGGGTTACGGTGACTACAAGCAGTATCGCGAACGGATGGACC
>JABDNC010000199.1 GCA_013001165.1 Erythrobacter sp. | reverse complement strand
TTAAGACCCGTCACTCTTTCCCCCCTCGTTGAGTCCTGCCAGCCATTCTTGCGTTCCGGCGCTCGCATGGCAGGGCCAACCCAATATGGCCGGGGTAACATAAGGATGCAGGCAATCAAGCCGCTCTATGGCAGCGTCGAGTAACCCGGAATCCGTCTTGAGCAGCGCAGCGACTTCCTCGCCCTCGCCCTTTTCTCCGTTCCACGCGAAAAGCGCCGAAATCGGCCCGCCGACATTGATGCAGGCGACCAGTTTTTCGTCGACCAACTGTCCGCCAACGGCGAGCGCTGTCTCCCGGTCGGGAAAGGGACAGTAGATCAGCGCGCTCAAGCGTTCCTGCCGATCGCGTGGGCACCCCATGCATAGGCGGCAACCAGCAGCGCGCCGACCAGCTGGTGCAGGACCGCGAGGTAGAAATCGACGCCGGTCATGACCGTCGCGATGCCCAGCAGAATCTGGATGCCGAAGGCGGAATGGATGGCGATCGAGGCGGGACGGCTCACCGGTTTCACCTTGCGTGCCATCAGGATCAGTGCGCCGACAGCGACCCAGGCCCACCAACGGTGCATCCAGTGGATCAGGAAGGGATCATGCGTCGCTGCCCAGAAGAACCCCTTCGACATATCGACTTCCGGAACCAGTCGCCCCTGCATGAGCGGCCAGCTGTCCGAAGCGAGCCCAGCGTTGAGGCCGGCGACCCAGGCACCGAGCAGCAGTTGTACAAACAGGATCACACCGGTCCAGCCGGCAATGGCGGTCATGCGTGCGGGACGTTCGTGCCCCTTGGCCAGCGCGCGCAGGTCGAGCGCGGTCCAGATCAGGCCGCCGAGCAGGATCAATGCCGTGCACAGGTGGATCGCGAGGCGGAAGTGGCTGACGTCGGTGCGCGTCTCGAGGCCCGAAGCGACCATCCACCAGCCAAAGCTACCCTGCAGGCCGACCAATGCCACCAGCGCGAAGAGGCGCCAGAAATAGCCTTGAGGGATCATCTTGCGGATCGCGAAGATCGCCAGCGGTACGGCCAGCGCGAGGCCGATCAGCCGGCCAAGCTGGCGGTGGATCCACTCCCACCAGTAGATCGTCTTGAATGCCTCGAGGTCCATGCCCGCAGGACCATTGATCTCGATATATTCGGGAATTTGCTTGTAGAGCTCGAACTCGGCCTGCCAGTCGGCTTGCGACAACGGGGGCAGGGCGCCTAGGACTGGCTTCCATTCGGTGATCGAAAGGCCGCTTTCGGTCAGCCGGGTAATCCCGCCCACGGTAACGATCACGATCACCATGAAAGCGACGATGAAGAGCCAATTGGCCAGCAATGCGGGGCGGGCGCGGACAGCGGTGTCGGTCATAGCGGTGCCTATGTGCCGCCCCGCCGCAATTTCGCAAGTGCAAATGGCTCAATCGGCATAACGGCCACAGCAAGCGACGAACTGCGTCTGTTATTGCAACTGTCTCTTGTAACAGGTGATACTATCACATATCTAACATGACATGTTGCAACGCGCCATCAATCCGATTCGACAGCGGCTGGACCGCTTCGGCATCGGCCTGTCCGGCCTTTGCGCGCTGCATTGTCTCGCCAGCATCGTGCTGGTGTCCGGTCTCGGAATCGGCGGCGAATTTTTCCTCGCGCCGGAAATTCATCGCTGGGGCCTCGCCGCTGCAACGCTCGTCGCGGCCGTGGCAATCGGCTGGGGCGCGCTGCGTCACCGAATGGCTGCACCCTTCGTGATCGCCATGACCGGCCTCACCTTCATGGGCGCCGCGCTGGCAGTCCCGCATGGCTACAAGGAAGCGGTCCTGACGATTATCGGCGTTGCGCTGGTATCGCTCGGCCACATCCTCAATCTGCGCCATTGCCACTCCGCCGCTTGCAAGGAGCGCTGCGGAGACTAAGTGGCGGGGGCTATGATTGCCCTGACCGTCAATGGCGAAAGCCGCCGCACCGCCGCATCCACCATCGCCGACCTCGTGCGCGAGCTCGATCTCGACCCTGCAAAGGTCGCGGTCGAACACAATGGCACGATCGCTCCGCGCAGCGAACTGGACAGCCACAAGCTCTCGGAAGGCGACGCCCTCGAAATCGTGCACTTCGTTGGCGGCGGCCAAGGCGATGATACCTGGACCGTGGCCGGCCGCACCTTCACATCGCGCCTGATTGTCGGGACGGGCAAGTACAAGGATTTCGAGCAGAACGCCGCCGCGCTGGAGGCAAGCGGTGCCGAGATCGTTACAGTGGCCGTGCGCCGCGTGAATGTCAGCGATCCCAAGGCGCCGATGCTGACCGACTTCATCGATCCGAAGAAGACCACCTACCTGCCGAACACGGCTGGATGCTTCACCGCAGACGATGCCATCCGTACGCTGCGCCTTGCACGCGAGGCGGGCGGCTGGGACCTCGTGAAGCTGGAAGTGCTGGGGGAAGCGAAGACGCTCTACCCCGACATGCGCGAGACGCTGAAGGCAACAGAGGTGCTGGCCAAGGAAGGCTTCCACCCGATGGTCTATTGCGTCGACGATCCCATCGCCGCCAAGCAGCTCGAAGAAGCGGGCGCCGTGGCGATCATGCCGCTCGGCGCTCCGATCGGCTCGGGGCTCGGTATCCAAAACCAGGTCACCATCCGCCTGATCGTCGAAGGCGCGAATGTGCCTGTGCTGGTCGATGCCGGTGTTGGCACTGCGTCGGACGCTGCCGTGGCCATGGAATTGGGCTGTGACGGCGTGCTGATGAACACTGCAATCGCAGAGGCAAAGGACCCGATCCGCATGGCCCGCGCGATGAAGCTGGCCGTCGAAGCGGGGCGCGACGCCTATCTTGCCGGACGGATGGGGCGGCGCAAATATGCCGATCCTTCCAGCCCCCTCGCCGGATTGATTTAACCTCTCTCACCAAAAATTAACCATCGTGTCGCAGAGTCTCCCTTGAAACAGGGAGTGCCGACCGATGGCCGTTACCAATGCCGCTTCGATGATGATCGCCGAAATGCGCGAGTTCGCCAGCTTCACCGCTGCCGAGCAACGCTACATTCGCCGCAGTCTCGATATCGGGCTAAGCCGCTGCGATGCCTTCCGCATCTGGGGCCGCACGCAAGGCGAGACCGCGGCGATCCGCAGCCAGTACGTCGCCTACCAGGAGCTGAAGACCCTGCGCGGCGCGATCCCTGCCGAATCGGGCTTCGATGCGATCGAGGATTTCATCGGGAAGATCACCCGCGTCGCCGCCTTCGACCTCGCGCAGGAGCGTATCGAGTGCTTCTCTGCCTTCCGCTTCTTGTATGAACGCCTGCTCGGTGCCGAAGCGCGCCCGTGGTTGCCCAGCGCCTTCTGCGCCGCCGCCGCCCTGCCGCAAATCCGCCCCGAGCGCCGCAAGATGCTCCTCCAGAGCTTGAGCGAAGCCGCCGCGACCGCCCCGGGCTGGTCCGACCGCGCCCCGGGTTTCTATCCGGAGTTTATCGAGGAAGTGGCTGCTTGACTAATTGAGCAACACCATCAGTAATCGCGACGATGACTGCTCAAGAAAAGATCGATTCGAAAGACCAAATCGAGTTCGACCCTCACAACTGGATCGGAATCGTACTTGAACACTTTGCTCGTGCCGAACAAGCTATTGGAAAGCTCTCGCTGAAGCTCGAACTACCCATCGCAAATGGTTCGCTCAGCTCTTTGAACGAGATACGGAATCGACTTTCCTCGGTTGACGGAAAAACTTGCAAGGCCTTGAATAACAGGATTACGCGGTGGGCGAAAAATCGCCCGTACCGGCATCTATTGGCGCATGCGACGGTTACGACACTTTTCGATGCGACAGGCCGCATGGTAATTGTTACGCGTCATTTGCCGAGGGATGAGAATGACGTCACCCCGGACAAGCTCTGGACCCACGAAGAGCAGAAAGACCTGTTGCGGCAGGCAAGCAATGACAGCCGATCAATCTGCGATCACGTACGAAACTTGCTTTCCGACCCAACAACGTTGAAGGCGCTTCGCAAGGCTTGAATTTCCGCCAGTCGGATTTTCCGCCAGTCGGATAGTGCCCGCCATAGGGCGAACTATAGCTCTTCCACGATCAGGTAAGTCACCGTGGTCTCGCCCACGTTGACGACCTCATGCCACTCCGTCCCATCGCTCGAATAGTCCGACCCCGTTTCGAGCGTCGCGGTGCGCGTTCCGCTGGCGCTGGTGAGCTGCATCGTGCCACCGCTCAGCGCGTAGCCGTAGTGCGCTGGATGGTAGTGTCGTTCATGGCCAACGCCCGGTGGGAAGGTGCAGCGCAGGACGCGATGTGTCTCGGTCTGGTGCTGGAGGGCGCAAACCCGCTCACCGTTCCAGCCGGCTTCGAGCGCGGAGGGCAGTGTCTCATCCTTCGCCTGAGCAGTGACGCAGGCCGCAAGGACGGTGCCCGCCAGCAACGGCAGGGCGATTTTCGGATCTTTGTGCATGGTCAGCTCCGGTAGAGGCCGTCGAGACGGTCGCCGTAGCGTTCCTTGATCTTGTGGCGGCGGATTTTCATCGAGGGGGTCATTTCTTCATTCTCGATGGTAAAGCCCTCGTCCGCGAAGGCAAACTGGCGGACTTTCTCGATCACCGAGAGGTCCTTGTTCACCCGGTCGACCGCCTTGCGCACCGCGCTGCGGAACTCGGGATCGTCCTGCAACGCCTTCAGGTCGAACTTCTTGCCGTTCTCTCGCGCCCAGTCGACCGCCCATTCGGCGTCGGGCACTATCAGGCCGACGATGTAGGGGCGCCTGTCGCCCGCAACCATCGCCTGGCCGATTTCGGGCTGCAACGTCAGCATGCCTTCGACCTTCTGCGGGGCGATATTGTCGCCCTTGTCGTTGACGATCATGTCCTTCTTGCGGTCGGTTATGACGATCCGCTCTTTTTCGTCGAGATGGCCGATATCGCCGGTGTGCAGCCAGCCGTCCTTGATCGTGCGCTCGGTCTCGGCCTCGTTCTGCCAGTAACCGTGCATGACCAGCTCGCCGCGGCACAGGATTTCGCCATCATCGGCGATCTTCACCTCGACCCCGCGCATGGCCGGGCCGACCGAATGCATGGCGATGCCCGCCGCGGGGCGGTTGCAAGCGACCACCGGACCGGCCTCGGTCTGGCCATAGCCCTGCAGCATTGTGAGACCCATGCTTTCGAAGAAGATGCCGACTTCCGGGTTGAGCGGCGCGCCGCCCGAAACCATCGCCTTGATACGGCCGCCGAAACGCTGGCGGATCTTCGGTTTCAGGAGCCGACCGACGACCGCGTCTTTCAACCCATCACCAAGCTTCTTTTTGCCCTCGGCCCTGCGCTCGCCGACCTCGAGCGCAGTGTTCATCAGCTTTTCGGCGACGCCTCCCTGCTTGCTCACCTGCTTCATGATGCGCGTGCGCAGTACCTCGAACAGGCGCGGGACGACGACCATGATGGTCGGGCGCGTTTCCTCGATATTGCTCGCGAGCTTCTCCAGACCTTCCGAATAGTAGATCTGCGCGCCCACGCTAATCGGCAGGAATTGCCCGCCGGTATGTTCATAGGCGTGGCTCGCAGGGAGGAAGGACAGGAAGCGCTCTTCATCGTCGATGCCGAAATCCTCGATCAGGATTTCTGCAGCGCCTGCGATATTGCACAGGATCGCGCCGTGGTGCTGCATGACGCCGCGCGGTGCGCCGCCAGTGCCCGAGGTGTAGATGATGCAGGCAGTGTCGCCGCGCCCAATGCCGGCAATCCGCTCTTCGACGGCCTTGCGCGCCGCAGCCGCATCGCCCTGGACCAAGTTGTCCCACTGGTAGAAGCCGAAGCTGCCCGACTGCTGGCGATGCAGGTCCTCGATCCCGATCACATGGTCGGCAATGCCCGATGCCTGCAGCGCGCCGTGTAGCGGGCCGAGCAGCTTTTCGTCCGAGACGATGACCGCCTTCGCGCCCGAGTTGTCGAGAATGTGGATGTGATCGCGCTCGGTATTGGTCACATAGGCCGGCACGGTGATGCAGCCTGCGGCGATGATCGCAAGATCGGCGATGCACCATTCGGGGCGGTTTTCGGAAACGAGGCAGACCCTGTCGCCCGGCTTGAGGCCCAGCTTGCGCAGGCTTTCGGCGAGCAGGCAGACCTGCTCCGCCGCTTCACCCCAGCTGATCGTCTGCCATTCCCCGTCACGTTTCGCTCCAAGAAAGGCGCGGTCGGGCCTCTCGTCAGCGCGCTTCAGGAAAAGTTCGACAAGATTGTTGGCGGAATCGATATCCGACAGCACAGGCAGGCTCCTAGAAAACGTATGTTCTGTTCTGTTATGCAATCAATGAAGGCAGGGGCTTAGGCCCCTGTCGCTGATACGGCAAGAGAGGCGCAGATACGCCTCAGGGCATGTCGACATAACCTTCGAGACGCGGATCGCGCGCGCTCTGCCAGCCATCGACACGGAACACGAGCGCGCCAGCCTTGATCGGCGCTTGGCGCACGATCAGCTGTTCATGCCCGAGCGCGCGGAATGCGTCCGCTTGGGCTTCAAGCCACGTGCCTTCTTCGATCAGAACTCGCTGCCCGAACGCCATCATGAATGGCAGGCGCAGTGCGTCTTCTGCCGAAAGTCCGAAATCGATGGCTCCGATGATCGCGCGTGCGGTCGATACAGGGATAGTGCTTCCCCCTGCCGCGCCGACCGCCATGAAGGGTCGCCCTTGCGGATCGTAGACCACTGTCGGCGACATGGATGAACGCGGGCGCTTGCCGCCTTCGACGCGATTGGCGACTTGGCGTCCGTCGACGACCGGCGAGCGACTGAAATCCGTCAGCTCATTATTGAGATAGAAGCCGTCCACCATCAGGCCAGAGCCGAAAGCGCCCTCGATGGTCGAGGTGTAGCTCACCATCGTGCCCGCACTGTCGACCACGGCGAAATGCGATGTGCCGTTTTCTTCGGGCTCGTCGCCATCGGCCATGATCGCGGTCACGCCGGGCGGGGTTCCGGGGCGCGCTTCGGCCATTGAGCCCTGCGGCGATATGAGCGCGCTGCGGTCGGCGAGGTAGTTGCGATCGAGCAGGCCCGCGACGGGCACTTGCACGAAATCGCTGTCGGCAAGGTAGATCTCGCGATCGGCATAGGCGAGCCGCTGCGATTCAAGGAACAGGTGCCAGGTCACGGGATTGTCCGCACCCAGCTCAGAGAGGTCGAAACGCTCGAGCTGCAGGAGCATTTGCTGGACCGCCACACCGCCCGAAGTGGGCGGACCCATCGAGCAGATGCGATACTCGCGATAGCTGCTGCAGACGGCCTCGCGCTCCTTCGCTTCGTAGCCGGCGATATCGGCATAGGTCATCGCACCCGGCTTGGGCGTATCGGCCGCCACGGTCGTGGCTATCCCCAGCGCGCGGGGGCCTGAATAAAAAGCCTCGGGGCCGCCTGCCGCAAGCGATTCGAAAGTTTTCGCCAGCGCTTCGTTCCGCACGAGGGTGCCAACCGGCAGCGCGTCGCCCGAAGCATCGTAGAAGAGCGCGCGCGCCTCGGCACTGAAGGCGGCGCGGTCCTTCGAGCGCGTGAGCGCATCGTGCATGCGCGGATTGATCTGGAAGCCCTCGCGGGCAAGCGCGATGGCAGGGTCGAACAACTCGGACCAGTCGAGCGAGCCATGCGCGGCATGCGCCTTGGCGGCGAGCGCAATATTGCCCGGCACGCCTACGCTCAGCCCGCTGCGGACCGATTGCATGAAGGGAGGGGTTTCGCCCTTCTCGTCGAGGAACCATTCGGGCGTCGCACCGCCCGGTGCCGTCTCGCGCCCGTCGAAACTCGTGACATCGCCGTCGGCCTCGCCGCGCACGAGGAAGCCGCCGCCACCGATCCCGGAGCTTTGCGGTTCGACCACGGTCAGTGCCAGCATGACGGCAATCGCCGCATCGGTCGCACTGCCGCCCTTGGCGAGAATCGCCTCGCCCGCAGCCTGTGCGCGAGGATCGGCCGCAGTCACCGCGCCTTCGAACGCAGGGGCAATGCCCGGTGTCTGGGAGATGTTTTCGCTGGAGGTGTAAGAGCACGCGGTCAGGGCCAGCGCGCCGAGCGAGATGAGAATCCGGCAGTCCATGGGCGGAAGCCTATTCGCTTCCCACCGCCTCCGCAATCGAGGAAAAGCCGTCGCGCTTCATGAGGCGTACGAGCCCGCGCGTGATGCGCGAGGGCAGTCCCGGCCCCTCATAGACCATCGCGCTGTAGAGTTGCACGAGGCTGGCGCCCGCCCTGATACGCGCCCATGCGTCCTCGGCGGTGGCGATACCGCCGACGCCGACCAGCGGGATCGCGCCGCCTGTTGCCTTGCGGAAATCGCGGAGGCGCTCGAGAGCGAGATCGCGCAGCGGGGCTCCTGAAAGGCCTCCGGTTTCACCGGCATGACACGATTTCAGAGCCGGTCGCGTGATGGTCGTATTCGATACGATCAGCGCGGCAAGCCCGGTATCGGCGGCAATGCGCGCGATGGCATCAACATCCGCCGGTTCGAGATCGGGTGCGACCTTGAGGAAGACCGGCGGCCCGTCATCCCCGCGCGCCTCGAAGACGGCTTCGAGCAATCCGGTCAGGGCGCTCTCGTCCTGCAATGCGCGCAGGCCGGGCGTGTTGGGGCTGGAGATGTTGACCGCGAGATAGCTTGCCAGCGGAGCCATTATGCGCGTCATCAGCGCATAGTCGGCAATCCGGTCGTCGCTGTCCTTGTTGGCGCCAATATTGATGCCGACCACGCCGGGACGGCCCGCGCGGCGCTCCAGTCGCTCGCGTGCTGCCTCGGCCCCGCCATTGTTGAAGCCCATCCGGTTGATGACCGCGCGATCTTCCACCAGCCGGAAAAGGCGCGGCTTGGGATTACCTGCCTGAGGGAGCGGCGTGATCGAACCGACCTCGGCAAATCCGAAGCCCAAACCAAGCAGTTCGTCGGGCACTTCTGCGTCTTTGTCGAAACCCGCCGCCATGCCCAGCGGATTGGGAAAGCCAATCCCTGCGACCTCGGTGGCCAGCGCTCCGGAAGGCGCCGGGCCGCGCTTGGGCGACAGGGACAGTGCCTTGACCGTGAGCTTGTGCGCACGCTCGGGATCGAGGGAAAACAGGGCGGGACGGGCGATTTCGAAGAACATTGCGTGGCGCCTATGACGAATGCTCACGATCGTGTCGAGAAGCGCTTTCGGGAGAAAGTTCGGCTTTGGGACAGCTTTGTATAATTCCGCCAAAATGCAAGCTGCGCTCGGCGTGTGTCGCATGCATACAATCAAGCGAATCGGTTTTGGAGTAGCTAACTCCTGCGACCCGAAGGGCTCGGAGCAGCAATGCAACGAGTTCTCACCTATAGAGGGCGGCTCTTCTACGGGCCGCCCTTTTTTTTCGCCAGGCATCCCTTTGGTCCGATGCCGGATTTATCCTATTTACTGTGACGCTCTCACATGCTCTGACGCTGCCGACATTTGGTTAGTGGAGAGTTTTCATGCGTATCGCTGCGCGATCGATCGGCCTTGCAGTATCTGTTCTGGCGCTGGCGGCCTGTTCCGCAACACCCGGTGGCGAGGAGGTTGCGACCGCTCCGGCCGTCGAGGCTCCCTCGCAAAGCGCCGAGCTCGCCGCTCTGTTTGAAGACTACGATTCGCAGAGCCTCGCTCTTTCGCCGATGGGCAAGTCCTATCGCGGCATTCGCGACGAGGACTACTCCAGGGTCGACGACATGTCGGACGCTGCCGCGATCGAAGCCGAGCAGCTGCTGCAGTCGACCGCCGCTCGCATGCGCAGCGAATTCGACCTTGCCAGCCTCTCGCCAGAGGATGCCCTCAGCTATCGCCTGTTCGATGCGATGGCCAAGCGCAGCGCGCGCGGGCACACTTTCCGCCACAACGGGTTCATCTTCAACCAGATGTTCGGCGCGCAGAGCCAGTTTCCTGCATTCATGATCAACATCCACCGCGTTGGAAGCCTGTCCGACGCCGAGGCTTATGTCAGCCGTATCGGCGCCGCTGCTGAAGCGCTCGACACGCTGACCGCTGAATCGCGCCGCCGCGCAGGCAATGGCGTGATGCCGCCCGACTGGGTCTATCCCTATGTGATCGACGACATCGAAAACCTGCTCAATGCAGGCGACGACAATGCCGTGCTCGAGGATTTCGCTGGCAAGGTCGACGGGCTCGACATCGCCGATGCCGGGAAGGCGCGGCTCAAGGCCGAGGCGCTCGCCGCATGGACAGGTTCGGCCCGCCCGGCCTACGAGCGGCTCCTTGCAGAAATGAAGCGCCAGCAGGCGATCGCGCCAACCGATGACGGCATCTGGCGTTTCGAGAATGGCGCCGAATACTACCAGTCGCTGCTCGCCAATTACACGACCACCGACCTCACTGCCGACGAGATCCACGCGATCGGTCTGCGCGAAGTGGCTCGCATCCACGGCGAGATGCGCGGGATCATGGACCAGGTCGGCTTCGAGGGTTCGCTGCAGGAATTCTTCCAGTACACCCGCACCGACGACCGCTTCTTCTACGACAGCCGCGAGGACTATCTCGCCGACGCAGAGGCCTACCTCGAGGCCATGGAAGCGAAGCTGCCCGAATATTTCGGCGTGCTTCCGACCGATCCGCTGGTAATCAAACCGGTCGAGGCCTTCCGTGAGAAGAGCGCCGGCAAGGCGTTCTACCAGCGCCCCGCGCCTGACGGTTCGCGTCCCGGCACCTATTACGTGAACCTCTACAACCTGCGCGACATGAGCAAGAACGAGGTCGAGGCGCTCGCCTATCACGAAGGCCATCCCGGCCATCACCTGCAGCTTTCAATCCAGACCCAGCTCGGAGACGTGCCGCCTTTCCGGCGCTTCGGCGGGGTCACCGCCTATAGCGAGGGCTGGGGCCTCTATTCGGAAGAACTCGGCAAGGACATGGGTTTCTATACCGACCCCTATTCCGACTTCGGCCGTCTCGGCATGGAATTGTGGCGCGCATGTCGCCTCGTGGTCGACACCGGCATCCACCACAAGCGCTGGAGCCGCGAGGAAGCGATTCAGTATCTCACCGAGAACACGCCCAATCCCGACGGCGACATCCGCAAGGCAATCGAACGCTATGCGGTCATGCCCGGCCAGGCGACGGCATACATGATCGGAAAGCTCAAGATCATGGAACTCCGCGCTAAGGCGCGCGCTGAATTGGGCGATAGTTTCGACATTCGCGGCTTCCACGATACAATCCTGACCAGCGGCCCCGTTCCGCTTTCGATCATGGAAGAGAACGTGGAAGCCTGGATTGCCGCAAACAGGTAGGCCGAACTGCTGGCAGTTTGCCGTAAGAAAATAAGGGGCGCAGGGCATGAGTGACCAGCAGGAAGACTATCTCTTCGAGTGGGTGGAAGCCCCCTCGTCGCTCGCACGGTACCTGAACTCGCTTTATGTGCTGAGGACTGGCCCCAAGGGCGTGGATGATATGATGCCGGCCTATTCGGGACAGCTGCTCATCACGCTGAGCGGCGGCGGCACCATGCATTTCGGCAAAGAGGGCGACAGCCAGACCCTGCCCGAATTCGTCCAGTGCCCGCTGACGGAAGCCCGCAAGTTCGAAATGGAGGGGGATACCGTAATCCTCGGCGCATCGCTCAACTTTCGCGGCTGGGCTGCGCTCACCGGGCTTCCGGTCAATGAAAACCATGATGACTATCGCAAGCTCGAGGATGTTCTGGACGAGTCGATAGCGGATCGCATTCGCACGATAGGTCCGCGGGTCAATTCGGGCGAGCTCACCGAGCGTCAGGGGCTCGACGAGCTGGCCGCCATCCTTGGCAATGCTTTCCAGGACCTGCCCGAGCGTCACATGCAGGTGATCGACACAACGCTCGACTGGCTTTCCTCGTCCTTCAAGCCGGAGATCGAGACCCTGCTCGACAAGCTCCCTTACTCGGAGAGGCAGGTACAGCGGCTGGTGACGCAGTTCTTCGGAGCGCCGCCGGTCCGGCTGATCCGCCGCTACCGCGCGATGCGGGCCGCGACGCTTCTCGCCATGCCGGATCTCGATCCGGGTCTCGAAGCGGAAATCCGCGAGGCGTTTTACGACCAGGCGCACATGATCAAGGAGATCCGCCACTTCACCGGTCGCACTCCGCGGCGCCTGATGCCGAAGGAACATTCGGTGGTGAAGGATACGCTCGCGCCCGACGGCTATAGCTCGGTCGACCTGTTCGGGGGCAATCAGGACGAGGCGCTCGGCAAGAAGGGCAGCTGAGCGCTTTTTGCTAACGACTCGCAACTGGCGGTTTTCCGTTGAATTCGGGGCTTTCCGGTCATAGCTGACTAATCGGAACGATATTGTCCGATTAAAGATCATGCGCCTTTCGAACCTTGCAGACTATGCCGTCGTCACGATGAGCCAGGCAGCCCGCCATTGCGGCGGGGGCAGAGTCAGCGCGGCTGAACTCGCCGCGGAAACCGGTCTTCCGGCTCCTACGGTGCAGAAGCTGGTGAGCAAGCTCACGGCAGCTGGCCTGCTGCGTTCGGTGCGCGGTGCCGGTGGCGGCTTGCAGCTCGCCCGCCCGGCTGCGGCGATCACACTGGCCGATATCGTCGAGGCGGTCGAGGGACCCATCGCGCTCACCGCCTGTATCGAAGGCAGCGAGTGCACGGTCGACCACGATTGCCGGGTCCGGCCCCACTGGCCGATGGTGAACGAAGCTCTGCGCGGGGCGCTGGCGAATATCTCGCTGGTCCAGCTGTCGCAGGAAAAGGAAATCGCGTGAACGAGCAGGTAGAAATCCAGGACGCAGAAGCCCGCGAAGCTGCCGAGAAGGCGGCGGAGTACGAGCACGGCTGGTCTTCGGACATCGAAACCGAATTTGCCGAGAAGGGCCTGACCGAGGACACGGTCCGCTTCATCTCGGCCAAGAAGAACGAGCCCGAATGGATGCTCGAATGGCGCCTCAAGGCGTTCCGCATCTGGCAGGAAATGGAAGAGCCGAACTGGGCCAAGCTCGGCTATCCGGAAATCGACTACCAGGATGCCTACTATTTCGCCGAGCCGAAGAAGAAGCCAAAGCTGGATTCGCTTGATGAGCTCGATCCGGAAATCAAGGCAGTCTACGACAAGCTTGGCATCCCGATAGCCGAACAGGAAGTGCTGGCCGGCGTGGAGGGCGCGCGCAAGGTTGCCGTCGATGCCGTGTTCGACAGCGTCAGCGTCGCCACCACCTTCCGCGAAGAGCTGAAGAAGGCGGGCGTCATCTTCCTCTCGATCAGCGAGGCGATCCGCGAATATCCCGAGCTGGTGAAGAAGTGGCTCGGCAAGGTCGTGCCGCAGAAGGACAA
>JABDNC010000194.1 GCA_013001165.1 Erythrobacter sp. | reverse complement strand
ATACACTGCAGGGCCGGATCGCCGCGATTCGCAGCTGGGCCTATATCTGCCAGCGACCCGACTGGGTCCTTGCGCGCGACGAAATGGCGTCGCGGGCACGCGGCGTGGAAGCCAAGCTGTCGGATGCGCTGCATGCGCGGCTGACCGAAAGATTCGTGAACCGAAGGACTGCCATACTGATGAAATCGCTGGGACAGGACGCCTCCATGCTCCCGATCACCCTCGGGGAAGACGGCACGCTGCTCGTCGAGGACGAGGCGCTCGGCAAGGTCGAGGGCTTCCGCTTTGCCGTCGATCCTTCGGCCAACCACGCCGACCGCAAGATGCTGCTGGCAGCGGCCGAAAAGGCGCTGCCACGCATCCTTGGCGAGCGCGCGGAGAAACTCGCCGTGACCGACCTTGCAGAACTGGAACTGGCACGCGGCGCGCTCCGCTGGAACGCTCAGGTCCTCGCCAAACTCACCGAGCGCGAGGGTCAGGTCAAACCCGCTATCGAACCGTCACGCGAGGTGGCTGCGCTGCCCGACCAGCCGCGCAAGGCACTGCTCGACGCAATCGATGGCTGGCTCGACAAGCAGCTCGAGCCGCTCGAGCCGCTGCGCAAGATGCATATCGCCTCGGCCAATCCCGAAGCTGGCAGCCAGGCGCGCGCACTGCTGCTCAACCTCATCTCGGGTCACGGCTTCGTGACGCGCGAGAAGGCGGGCATCGAACACTTGCCCAAGGAAATGCGCCCCTTCCTGCGCAAGATCGGCGTCACCTTCGGGGCGCTCGACATTTTCGCGCCGCTCTTGCTGAAGCCCGCACCGCGCCAGCTGCTGAGCGCGCTCGGAATCGACCGCAGGCCGCTGCAGGAAGCCATGCTGCCGGTCATTCCCGACCAGAAGAAGTTGCCCTCGGGCTATCGCCATGCAGGCAGTCAGGCGATCCGCCTCGACCTGGCCGAGAAGATATTCCGCGCCGCGCACGAAGCGCGCAGCAAGGCCGGCAAGAGCCGCAAGTTCCGCCTCGACCTCGCCCTTCCGATCTCGATCGGGCTGGAAGAGCGAAATGTCGAACGCCTGCTCGGACAGGCCGGTTTCCGCGTCCAGCGCGCGAAGCCGCTTGCCGAAGGTGCCTTCGGGCCGCCGCGCCCCGACAGCTGGGAGTGGCGTCCGTCGCGCCGCAAGCAGCAGCGCGCCAAACCTGCCAAAACCAGCGCCCCGCGGGAAGGCAGTGCCTTTGCCGGGCTTGCAGACCTCATCAAGCAAGGCTGACGCTTGCGGATCGACCGCCTGCTCTGCTTCCTGCGCTTCGTGCGCACCCGCAGCACTGCACGCAAGCTGGTCGATGAGGGCCACATCCGTCTCAACGGCGATCGAGTGTCGCGCCCCAGCCGCGATATCGCGCCGGGCGACGTGCTCACCCTGCCGCTCGGAAACAACGTCAAGCTGATCGAGGTTCTGGCGCTTCCGGAACGCCGCGGGCCTCCGCGCGAGGCGCAAGAATGTTATCGGGAACTTGACCCCGGCGCATGAATAGCCATAGCAGCGCAAAACTACTCTTCGCACAGGGAAACTAGCGAACCATGACCTATGTCGTCACCGACGCCTGCATCAAATGCAAATACACGGACTGCGTCGAGGTCTGTCCGGTCGACTGTTTCTACGAAGGCGAGAACATGCTCGTCATCAACCCCAGCGAATGCATCGACTGCGGCGTGTGCGAACCGGAATGCCCGGCAGAGGCCATCCTTCCCGATACGGAAGACAACCTCGAGAAGTGGCTTGAACTGAACACCAAGTTCAGCGCCGAATGGCCGAATATCACGAGCCAGAAGGAACCGCCCGCAGACGCCGACGAGCACAAGGGCGAAGAGGGCAAGTTCGACAAGTACTTCTCGCCCGAGCCCGGCGAAGGCGACTGATCGTTTCGCCGGATGTTCGCCGACCTCAAGGCCGCCTGGTCCGCGGGTAGCGACAACAATATCTCGCTGATCGCAGCCGGAATCGCGCATTACGCGCTTCTGGCGCTTGTGCCCGCCCTTGGCGCGCTTGTCCTCGGATATGGTGTCTTCGCGGATCCCGAGACTGTGGCCGGACACATCAGGGCCCTGTCGGAAAGCCTGCCCGATGCCGCTGCCGGCCTTATTGGCGACCAGCTTCGCAACGTCAGCGAAGGTGCGGACGAGGCGAAGGGTTTCGGACTCCTAGTGTCGATCGCAATCGCCTTGTTCGGCGCGCGTAGCGCCGCAAGGGCGCTCATGACCGGGTTGAATATCGCCTTCCATGCCGGCGAAGAGCGTGGTTTCGTCCGCGGCAACCTCGTGGCCCTCGCCATCACGATTGGCGGAATTGTCGGGCTCGCCCTCATGGGCGGGGCCAGCGCAGCGATTGCCGTGCTGGCCGGATTAGCCGGATCGATTCTCGGCTTCATCGTGCTTGCCGCCGCAGCGACGGGCGGGGCCGCTGTGCTGTATCGTTTCGTGCCCAACAAGCCCTCGCCCGAGTGGAGCGCGATCCTGCCCGGTGCGGTGCTTTTTGCAATCGGGTGGATCGTAGCGACTGCCGCCTTCGCATTTTATGCAGCGAATTTCGGCAGCTACAACGCGACCTACGGCTCGCTGGGCGCAGTGGTAGTCCTCATCACCTGGTTCTATGCGACCGCTTTGCTGCTGCTTCTCGGCGCGGAATTGGCGGCGGTGAAAGGAAGCGGCAAGGACA
Source organism: Erythrobacter sp. (assembly GCA_013001165.1). Lineage (GTDB taxonomy): Bacteria > Pseudomonadota > Alphaproteobacteria > Sphingomonadales > Sphingomonadaceae > Qipengyuania. Next base: position 11,877 of record JABDNC010000194.1, on the reverse strand, counting down.
GTCCGGCTCCGAAAACTGCATAGACTCGCAATATTCGGCCTAACGTGCTATATAATGCAACAACTGCACCGGTTACAGCCGGGCAGATGTGAGAATTGAAAGGGCCGTACTACCAGCAAGGCAGCTAAGGTGTTCAAGCCGCGCACCCCACAGGAGCGCGGAACGGGCGTCTTGCAGCTTTGTCTCCCCCGCAGGGCCCGGACGAAAGGATTTATGCATGGCGAGCAAGGCAGACGCCTTCGACGTTGGCGATTACGTTGTTTACCCCAAGCACGGCGTTGGCCGTGTGATCGAGCTCCAGAGCGAAGAAATCGCCGGTATGCAGCTCGATCTCTACGTTCTCCGGTTCGAGAAAGAGCGCATGACGCTGCGCGTTCCGGTCAACAAGGTCGAATCGATCGGCATGCGCAAGCTTTCGAGCGACAAGACGCTCAAGGAAGCCATGGAAACGCTGAAGGGCAAGCCCAAGGTCAAGCGCACCATGTGGAGCCGCCGCGCGCAGGAATACGAAGCCAAGATCAACTCCGGCGAAATCGTCCTGATCGCGGAAGTCACGCGCGACCTGTTCCGCCCCGACGACCAGCCCGAACAGAGCTATTCGGAGCGCCAGATTTTCGAAGCGGCCTCCAGCCGCCTCGCCCGCGAACTTGCGGCGATGGAAAAGACCGACGAGCCGACCGCTCTCGAAAAGATCCTCGACGTGCTGCGCGAGCATGCGCCGCAGTATTACAACAACGAGGAAGAAGACGCGTAATCGCCTAACGGCAATCCGCACTCGACGAAGGGGCCGCTCCGCAAGGGGTGGCCCTTTTGCTTTGGGTTGAACCTTGCTCCATGCTGTATTATATCGCCAACACGCTTAGCATTCATGCAGAGGATTGGACACGATGATTCACAAGGTTCTGAAGGGCCTCGCCCCGGTGGCGGCACTCGCGGCAAGCGCCATGCTTGCAGGTTGCAATGTCGACATGCAGATCGGCGACACCGAGGGTGTTCCGCTTGCCGAACTCGACATGAGCGGCGCAGAGCCGACCGAAATCGTGCTCGCATCACCGGACAACGTCATCGTAACCACGGGCGATACGTTCAACATCAGCGTGTCGGGCAACGAAGAAGCCGCCGATCTCATGCGCTTCAACCTCGAAGACAACGCGCTGGGCATCATGCGCGAAAAGAGCAGCAAGAGCACGGGCGGCCCGGCCATCGTTAACGTTACGATGGCGACGCTCGAAGGCATCGTCCTGGCCGGATCGGGCACGATCGAGGCCGATCGAATGGACGGCCGCGCCGAAGTGACCATCGCCGGTTCGGGTAGCACCAAGGTCACCGATATGCGCGCCGACAAGCTCGACCTAACCATTGCCGGATCGGGCGACTTCGAAACCGCCGGTGAAGTTGGCGATCTCGAAATGACCGTGGCGGGTTCGGGTTCGGGCAAGATGGCCGGCCTCAAAGTCGGCAAGGCCGACATCACCGTTGCAGGTTCGGGCGATGCCGAGTTCCAGTCCGACGGCGATGTCGAGGCAAACATCGTCGGGTCGGGCGACATCACCGTCAGCGGAAATGCCACCTGCACCGTGAGCTCGCTCGGCTCGGGCAAGCTGCGCTGCAAGGCCGGCACGACGGCACGTTCGGACAAGCCCTCGGCACCTGAGGCGCCGGAAGCTCCCGAAGCACCGAAAGCACCGGAAGCACCCGGAGCCTGAATTCACGGGCCTCAAAATGAAGGGCCCAAATTCACCGAATACTCACCAAGACTGGTATAGGCGGCGCATCGAAAGGAATTATCGATGCGTCGCCTTGCTTTTGTTGCCCTCCCTCTCTCAGCAGTCATGCTCACCGCCTGCCTCGGAACCGTAGCCGATGTCGTGACGGCTCCGGTGAAGGTTGCCTCAAAGGGCGTGGACCTGGCGACCACCAGCCAGTCGGAGGCCGACGAGAAGCGCGGACGTGAACTGCGCAAGCGCGAGGAACGCTTGGGCAAACTCGAACGCCAGTACGAGAAGCAGCTCGACGAGTGCGAGGAAGGCGATCGCCGCGCCTGCGACGATGCGCGCGACACCTATGCCGAAATGCAGCAGATCATCCCGACCATCCCGGTCGAGCCGGAAGGCTAATCCGCAGGCGTTGCCGCGCGGCCCAGTCGGTCGTTGATCGCCTTTCCTATCCCTTCGGTCGGTACGGGGGCCACCGCGATGCGTGGCTTGTCCGAGCGCGCGCCTTCGTGAAGGCAGGCGTAAAGACGCGACGCAGCCTCTTCGAGATCTCCTGAGGCGGATAGCGAGCAATCGCCCGCAACCTGCGCAAAACCAATCATGAATTCGTCCGGCTCGGGCATGGTGACGTGAAGGCGAACCGGCTTTCCGGGAGCATAATGGCTGGCAAGTTGTCCGGGCGCTTCGATCTCGCTTTTGCCTACAGCGTCGCCCGCTATCGAGAGCGGTCCGGGCCGCAATTCCTCGATCGAGCCGTCCGGGCGGACCGCGACAATAGTGGACTCGACGCCAGACCTGCATTCACCGCCATCGATAACCGCATCGATGCGTCCGTCGAGCGAGGCCAGCACATGCTGTGCGCTCGTCGGGCTGATGAAACCGCTGCGGTTGGCCGAAGGCGCAGCTAGAGGCACGCCCGCCTCGACCAGCAAGGCCTGCATCACAGAATGGTCGGGCATGCGGAGCGCGATAGTGGGAAGCCCTGCCGTCACCGCATCGGCCAGGCCGGTGCCTTCCTTACGGGGAAGGACTAGCGTCAGCGGGCCGGGCCAGTGCGCAGCTGCCAGCTTCTCTGCTTCCGGTTCGAAATTGGCCAACTTCTTCGCCCGTTCCATGCTGGAGACATGCACGATCAGCGGATTGAAGCTCGGGCGGCCCTTGGCTTCGTAGATCCGTGCCACGGCATCAGCTTTGTCCGCCCTCGCCGCAAGCCCGTAAACCGTCTCGGTCGGGACCGCCACGAGTCCCCCTGCACGCAGAATTTCTGCGGCGCGCGCGATGCCACCCTTTGTCGCCTCAAGCGTTTCCGTAGCGTATTTGCCGCCCATGCCCGCGCGCTATATCTGCTGCTACGGAAAGCCAAGAGGATAAGACGTGACCTATACCCCCGCCACCCAGGACCAGCTGCTCGCAATCCGCGTGAACGCCGGCATCGAGGAGCTTGCACGCTCGGAGAAATTTGCCGCTGCAGAGCCCGACATGGTCGAGGCCATCGTGGAGGGCGTGGGCCAGTTCGCAGCGGGCGAATTCGCGCCGCTCAACCGTGTGGGCGATCTTGAGGGTGCGAAGCTTGAGAACGGGGTGGTCCGCCTCCCGGACGGGTACGCCGAAGCCTATGCGGAGTATGTCGAGCAGGGCTGGAACGCGATCGCCTCTCCGGCGGAATTCGGCGGCCAGGGCCTGCCCTTCACCCTCGCTTGCAACGTGCTCGAAAATCTCGGGACTGCGAACATGGCTTTCAACCTGCTGCCCATGCTCAGCGTCGGCGCAATCGAGGCGCTGGAGCATCATGGCGCGGACGAACTCCAACAGAAATACCTGCCGGACCTCGTGAGTGGGAAATGGTCGGGCACGATGAACCTGACCGAGCCTCAGGCAGGTTCGGATGTCGGCGCCTTGCGGGCGACGGCAACGCCGATCGCCGAAGGCGAACAGGCAGGCAAGTTCCTCATCAAGGGCCAGAAGATCTACATCACCTGGGGCGAGCACGAGTTGGTGGAAAATATCATCCACCTCGTCCTCGCGCGCCTGCCCGATGCGCCCGAAGGAAGTCGCGGTATCTCGCTTTTTGTGGTCCCGAAATATCATGTGAAGGGCGATGGATCGTTGGGAGCGCGCAACGATGTCCGCTGCGTCAGCATCGAGCACAAGCTGGGTATCAACGCCTCGCCCACCTGCGTGATGAGCTATGGCGACAATGACGAATGCATCGGCGAGCTGGTCGGCGCGGAGAACCGCGGCCTCGCGGCCATGTTCACGATGATGAACAATGCGCGCATCAACGTCGGCAACCAGGGCGTGCAGATCAGCGAACGCGCGACCCAGCAGGCGATGGATTACGCGAAAGAGCGCGTCCAGTCGGCCCGCGCAGGCTCCGCGGACAAGAACCCGGTCTCGATCATCGAGCATCCCGACGTGCGCCGCATGCTGCTGCGCATGAAGGCGCTGACCGAGGGTTCACGCGCCCTCCTCTACTACACCGCAGGACAGGTCGACCGCGGCGTTCTGGGTGACGAGGCAGCAAAAGCCCGTGGCGAGGTCCTCACCCCGCTCATCAAGGCCTGGGGCACCGATATCGGGATCGAGGTCGCAAGCCTTGGGATCCAGGTCCATGGCGGCATGGGCTTCGTCGAGGAAACCGGTGCTGCACAGCACTGGCGCGATTCGCGAATTGCCCCGATCTACGAGGGCACGAACGGCATCCAGGCCGCCGATCTCGTCACACGCAAGCTCGGCCTCGACAACGGCGAGGCACTTATCGGGCTGACCAAGGAAATTGCCCGCGACGCTTCTGACGAGCCCGCCCTGTTCGCGCTTGCCGGAGACTGCGCCGCTATCGCGAAATGGATGCGCGAAGACGCCAGCCTCGACGATCGCCTCGCCGGCAGCGTCCCTTTCTGCACCATGCTTTCGGTCGCGACGGCAGGGTGGCAGCTTCTCAAACAACTGCGGGCTGTCGAGAACGGCGAGGCGCCCGGTCTTGCCAAGACCAAGACCGCAAGCGTGCGCTTCTTCCTCGACAGGATCGTGCCGGAAGCCTCGGGCCTCAAGGCTGCCGCGACGGCGGGCGCCAAGCCCCTTTACGACCTCGATACGGCGTCGCTGCTGGGCTGATCCGGAGACCTATTCGGCGGTGACTTCGCGCGCGTAGTCATCTTCGCCGAAAGTCGCGTTCTGGCCGCGCAGTTCGCGCTGCGGCGGGAGGCGGTTGCCGCTGATCTGCTCGATTGCGCCCTGCCTTTTGGCCCCCGGAGCCGTAACGCGCCAGATGATGCCGGCGGTGTCGTCGCTGACCAGTAGCGATCCGTCGCCGGCCCATTCGACCCATGTCGGGCGACCGCGCGTCGTGCCATCATCCTTGAGGAAGCCGGTCAGGACCGGCACGGGCTTGCCCTGCGGATTGCCGCGCTCGTCGAAGGCGACATAAACGACGTCGTAGCCTGAAGGCGGCTTGCGGTTCCACGAGCCGTGACGCGCGATGAAGGCACCGCTCGAAAATGCCTCGCCCATGGTTGCGCCTTCCTTGCTGAAGACGAGGCCCAGCGCGGCGACGTGCGGGCCAAGCGCGTATTCGGGCTTGCGGACATAGCTGATGTAGGCGGGCGGCGGGGCATCGACCCGGCGGTCGTAGATGTCGCCCCAGTAGACCCACGGCCAGCCATATTGCGCGCCGACGGGGACATTGGTGAGATAGTCGGGCACGAGATCGCTGCCGAGCATGTCGCGCTCGTTCACGGTGGTCCACAGTTCACCAGACCAGGGGTTGAAATCGAGACCGTTGGCGTTGCGCAAGCCGCCGGCAAACTGGCGGCGCTGGCCGGTTTCGAGGTTCACCTCCCAGATTAGCGCGCGACCTTCTTCGGCCTCCATACCCTTGTCGCCGATATTGGTGTCGGAACCGACGGCGATGTAGAGCCGGTCGCCGTCAGGATGAAGCTCGAGATTGCGCATCCAATGTCCGCCGCCCGGTGCGAGATCGGTTACCTTGCGCGGCTCGCCAGAGGGGCTGTCGGCACCGAGTTCATAAGGAAAAGCAAGGACTTCATCGTGATTTGCGATGTAAAGTGTGCCGTCGCCCCACGCGAGACCGGAAGGCGAATCCAGCCCATCGACGAGGACAAACCGGGTTTCCGCCGTGCCGTCACCGTCGGTATCCCGCAGCAGCACGATCTGGTTTGGCGATTCGCCCGTAGCGCCGGCTTTCGACATCAGGCGATTGGCGATCCAGCCCATGATGCCTCCACCACCCTTGCTCGGCGAGCGGGTTAGCGAAACAAGGACGTCGCCATTGGGCAATGCATAGAGAGTGCGCGGGTGTTCGAGGCCTTCGGCGAAGCGCTTTACTTCGAGCCCTTCTGCCGCGACCGGCACTTCGCCTTCTTCCCAGCCCACCGGCTCTGCAATCGCGACCGTCGGGAAGGTTTCCGCATCGGGATCCTGGAGCGTTGGATCAGCGCCCGTCACCTCGTCGAAGGGTACGTCGGCTGTGTCCCCCCGCGAAACGAAGTAGAAGGCGATCGCAAGGACCAGAATCAGGACGAGAAGGGCGATGCCCAGCTTCTTGAGAATGCTCATGAAGATAGTGTTACGACAGCGATGCCTTGCCCGCAACGCCCCTTGCATGGGCGCGATCCTCCATTAGATGCCCTGCCATGTTCGATTTTCGCCCCGCACCCGATTGCCCCAAGCCCGAAGCCTATCGCCAATTGGTCGAGGCGGCCGACGCCCTCACGACAGGAGAGCCCGATGCGATCGCGAACATGGCGAATGTCGCGGCGCTTTTGTGGGACTTCCTGCCGGACCTCAATTGGGCGGGCTTTTACCGCATGGTCGATGGCGAGCTTGTCCTCGGCCCCTTCATGGGTCGCCCCGCATGCATCCGCATCCCGCTGGGCAAGGGAGTATGCGGCGTCGCCGCGGCCGATGCCGAAACCCAGCTGGTCGAGGACGTGCACGCCTTTCCCGGCCACATTGCCTGCGATTCCGTGACAAATTCCGAGCTCGTGGTGCCCGTCATTCGCGATGGCGACGTCGTGGCGGTTATCGATCTCGACAGCCCGTCAAAGGCGCGCTTCGACAGTGAAGATCGGGAAGGAATTGAAAGGCTTGCGGAAATAATTTCGCAGCGGATCTAGGTTCAAATCTCGCCGCCGGTCAGCCGCTGGCAGATCAGATCGAGTTGATCCAGCGTACGATAGCTGATCGTTACCGTACCGGTTCCGGGCGCGCCTTCCGTCTTGATCTTGACCGGCAGGCCGAGGAATTCCTCGAGATGGCCCTGAACCGCGGCGATGTCCGCGTCAGTCGAACTGTCTGCGATCGGTTTGGGCGAGCCGGAAGCTGCCTTTTTCGGACGATCCCCGCGGGCAAGCTTTTCGACTTCGCGAACCGAGAGATTTTCCTTCGCCGCGCGCCGCGCAATTTCGCTCGCCTCGTCATGTCCGACCAGTGCCTTTGCATGGCCCATGGTCAGCTTGCTGTCGGCAACCAGTGCCAGCACATCGTCGGGTAGTGCGAGTAGCCGCTGGAAGTTCGCGACATGGCTGCGCGACTTGTCGACCAACTTGGCGATTTCCGCCTGGGTCATGCCCTCGTCATCGGACAGCTTCTGATAAGCCCGCGCTTCTTCAACCGGGTTCAGGTCTTCGCGCTGCAGGTTCTCGATCAGGGCCAGAGCCATGACTTCGCGCTCGTCGAGATCGCGCACGATGGCGGGAATGGCGTGAAGGCGGGCGCGCTGTGCAGCGCGCCAGCGACGCTCGCCCGCAACAAGGCGATAACGGCCCTTTCCGGCGGGCGTGACGATAACGGGCTGGATTACACCGCGCTGGGCAATCGAGGCGGCGAGCTGGTCGAGCGCTTCCTCGTCGAAATGCGTGCGCGGCTGACCGGGGAGCGGCGAGATATCCACGACGGGAATGTCCGACAGGCCGTTCGGCGAGGCGACAACAGTGGTTTCACCACCTTGCTCTGGAGCGCGTTCTTCGCGCACCAGCGGCTCTTCACGCTGGATTTCGCCCATCAGAGCACCAAGGCCGCGGCCGAGTTTCTTCTTGCGGTCGATAGCGGTGCTCATGCGGCTTTCCTCTTTTCGGGCAGGCGGCCGATCAGCTCTCTGGCGAGGCCGATATAAGCGCGACTGCCGGGGCAGTTATGGTCATAGATCAGCGCTGGCATGCCGTGGCTCGGGGCCTCCGACAGGCGCACATTGCGCGGTATGACGTTCTCGAACACGAGATTGCCGAGGCAATCGCGGACATCGTCGGCCACCTGGTCAGTAAGGCGGTTGCGGCGGTCGAACATGGTCAGCGCGATGCCGATGATTCCCAGATCGGGATTGAAGCGCTGCTGGATGCGCTCGACCGTCTGGAGCAGCTGGCTCAAACCCTCGAGCGCGAAGAATTCGCACTGGAGCGGCACCATGAGCGTATCGGCAGCACCCAATGCATTAAGCGTCAGCAGGCCCAGCGAGGGCGGGCAGTCGATGAAGGCGATGTCGTAGCCGGCGAAACCGGGCTGCGGAGCCTCCAGCGCCTTTTGCAGGCGGTGGGTCCTGTCCTCGACCGAGACGAGTTCAACTTCCGCGCCAGAGAGGTCCTGTGTTGCCGGAAGAATGTCGAGGCCCGGGATCTCGGTCGCCTGGGTGGCCTGCGCCAAAGTGGCGTCACCCATGAGCAAATCATAGGTCGTGTATTTGCGAGCGGCGGCCCCGATTCCGAGGCCGGTCGAAGCATTACCCTGCGGATCCATGTCGATGAGAAGGGTTTTCCAACCGGATGCAGCCATGGCGGTCGCGATATTGATCGCGGTCGTGGTTTTGCCCACCCCGCCCTTCTGGTTTGCAATGGCGATGGTGATCATTTTCCCGTCCCTATCTTGCCCTTGCCGACCACGATTCCGGCCTCTTCGTCGGTCTGCGATTGTTCCACGTGGAACATTTTGCGCGATTTACGCGGCAGTTCACTGACTTCTTGCGCCGCCGAGCGCCCCTTCGGCAACACCCAGTAGGTAGACGCTGTGGAGAAGCGTGCGGATAAATTGAGGAGTTTTGGCAGCGGAGCGAATGCCCGGGCCGAGATTACCGCGGCTTTCCGCGTTTCCACGAGCTCGAGCTTTTTTCCTTCGACCACGCAATTTTTCAGCGTGAGTTTCTCAGCCATGGCCTCAAGCCAATCGATCCGTCGCTTCCGCGATTCGACGAGGACAGTAGGCTCCTCCGGGCGCAAGATCGCCAGAACAAGACCCGGGAACCCTGCCCCGCTACCCAGATCGAACCACGCGCCCTTTGTTTCACGTGGAACATGGGGGATGAGCTGGGCCGAATCGGCAAAGTGACGAACCCACACCTCCCCTAGCGAACCACGTGAGACAAGGTTCTGGCGTTCATTCTCTTCCTTGAGAGCAGCGGCGAGGGCCTCCAGCTTCTCGATTGCGCCTTGCCCGCCTAATCCGCTGATGAATGAACGGGCTTCAGTGTCGGTGGTAATCAAGCGGCGCGCTCCTCGATCCGGCGTGCATGTACGAGAAGAGCTGCCAGTGCGGCCGGCGTGATGCCAGGCACACGTCCCGCGGCAGACAATGTCTCCGGTTGGGCGCGCGACAACCTCTCGACCATCTCGTGAGATAGGCCCGGTACCGAACCATATGGAAAATCCTGAGGGAGCTTCAGTCGCTCGCCCGCCTTCAGGTCGCGCAGCTCCGCTTCCTGCCGCGCGAGATAGGGTTCGTAGATCGCGTCTTCGACCATCTCGACCGTCAGCGCATCCTGCGCATCCAGCCCGCCAACGATTCGCGAAAGTTCGTCGATCGAGATCTGTCCTCCACGTAGCCAGTCCCTCAGGCGCTGCGAGCCGCGATCTGCCTTCGCCCTGATGCCGCCATCGATGAGGGCGTTGGCGTGCACCTCCTCATCCAGCTGGTTGTCGATCACCGACCGACGCGCCTCACGCGAAGCGAACCAGCGGGCACGTTCCTCGCCAATAAGGCCCGCCTCGATACCGAGGCTGGTCAGACGGGTGTCCGCATTCGCTGCTCGCAGACGCAATCTGTATTCGGCCCTTGCCGTCAGCATCCGGTATGGTTCGCTCACCCCCTGGAGGGTGAGATCGTCCACCATGACCGCGATGTAAGAATTGGAACGGTCGAGGCCAACCGCCTCACGGTCCAAGACCTCTGCGGCAGCATTCATCCCGGCCACAAGGCCCTGCGCGGCCGCCTCCTCATACCCCGTGGTACCGTTGATCTGGCCGGCACAATAAAGGCCTGGAATGGCCCCCAATTCCAGACTGGGCTTGAGTGCGCGAGGGTCTACATGGTCGTATTCGACCGCGTAGCCGGGCACCTCCATCTCGACCCGCTCGAGGCCCTTCATCGCGCGCAACATATCGTGCTGGACATCCACCGGGAGCGAGGTGCTGATTCCGTTGGGATACACGAGATGCGTCGAGAGACCTTCCGGCTCGAGGAAGATCTGGTGTCCCTCGCGATCTCCGAAGCGATGAATCTTGTCCTCGATAGAAGGACAATAGCGCGGCCCCGCCCCTCCGATGGCGCCCGAGAACAATGGCGAGCGATCGAGGTTCGCGCGGATGATATCATGCGCTTCACGGTTGGTCCGCGTGATCGCGCAGAATACCTGCGGGTTCACACGCTCCTGCGACAGCGAAGACATCGTCCAACGCTCGCCGTCCGAGGGTTGCTCATCGAGCGAGGCCCAGTCGATGGTGCGGCCATCGAGGCGCGGCGGTGTGCCGGTCTTGAGCCGAGCCATGGGCAAATCCGTTTCGCGCAACTGCGCCGCGAGGACGCGCGCAGCGTCTTCGCCAATTCGTCCACCCTCGAAACGCTCCTCACCCCGGAAGAGTGTGCCGCCGAGGAATGTGCCGGTGCAGAGAATGACCGCGGGGGCTTCCAGCCTCCTATCGTCAGCGAGGTTCACTCCGGATACCCGACCGCCGTCCAATGCTAAGGAGGCGGCCTCACCTTCTACCAATGTGAGGTTCGCCTGCTTCCCGACGATGCCCTGAACGGCCTTATAGAAGAGAGCTCGGTCGGCCTGGATGCGTGGCCCCCAGACCGCACTACCCTTAGAGCGATTGAGCATGCGGTAATGGATAGCAGCCGCATCGGCTGCCCGCCCAATGACGCCGTCAAGCGCATCGACTTCGCGCACGAGGTGGCCCTTGCCCAGACCGCCGATGGCCGGATTGCAGCTCATTGCGCCAATCTTCGACAGGTCGAAGCTCACGAGAGCGGTATTCGCCCCCATGCGCGCGGCAGCACAAGCCGCCTCGACGCCGGCATGTCCGCCGCCGACAACGATAATATCGAAACTCTGCATGGAGGCGCCGATAGCCCAATCGGCTCTGCGATCAAAGCCCTCGATGTTCCACGTGGAACATCACTTGCCGATGCAGAACCGGCCGAACAATGCGTCGAGCATGTCCTCGGTCGAATGGCGTCCCAAAAGCCGGTCCAGCGCCAACCGCGCTAGCCGCAGTTTCTCGCCCGTCAACAAGGGGTCGTCGTCAGCCCCGATCGTAACGATTGCCGCGAGCGCATCGGCCAGCGCGGCACCCTGCCGCTGGTTCAGGGCGGCAAGACCCGGTTTGGGAAGTAACGACCTTCCGGTGGCGAGGATATCCTCGACCAGCCCATGCAATCCATCGCCGGTTACAGCCGAAACGACATGGCGCGGTTGATTCTTACCATGGCCATCCACATCGGACCGCGAAGCGATCTCCCATGCACCCGAAGGCCCCTCACCTTCATCACCAAGCCACAGGACCATATCGGCACGCTCGAGCTCCTGACGAGCCCGGCCGATACCGATCTGCTCGACCGCGCCCGCCCCCTCATCTCTCAGTCCTGCGGTGTCGATCAGGATGAATGGCACGCCGCCAAAAGCGACCGGACGTTCGATCACGTCACGCGTTGTCCCCGCCTCTTCCGAAACGATCGCGGCGCCCTCATCGAGCAGCGCGTTGAACAGCGACGACTTGCCGGTGTTGGGAGGTCCGGCAAAGACGATGCGGATCCCGTCGCGCAAACGCTCGGCACGCGGCGCCTCGATCGCCTCTCGCCATTCGCCCACAAGCGACGAAAGTTCCACGTGAAACATCTCGGGCAGGCTCTCGACATCGTCTTCGTCACCGAAGTCGAG
>JABDNC010000186.1 GCA_013001165.1 Erythrobacter sp. | reverse complement strand
GGAAGGGCCAATGCAGATAGCAGGTACATGACAAGCCGCGACAGCGTGCTGGCCGCAGCGAGCGCGACGAACCCGCCCCAGAGACTGAAGAGGATTGCCGCCAGACCGTAAAAGAGGATCGAAACATCGGGTGTGTGGAAGCGCTTTGAAACATGCGCAAAGACCTGCGGTAAGGTTCCTTGCTCGGCCATGGCATAGGTCATTCGGGGCGTCACGATCCCCCCGGCCAAGGTATTGGCGCCAATCGAAAAGGCGGCTGCCAGCGAGATGATGACGATCCCGGCAGTACCCATCACATCGCCAGCCGCCGCGGCCAAGGCGCTTTCGTCGCCGGCCACCTGCGGAGCGATGGCCAAATAGGCCCAGATTATCAGCATGTAGAAGCCGGCAACCCCGATGAGCGTAGTGATCAGCGCCAAGGGCACATTGCGCTTGGGATCGCGCATTTCTCCGGCGGCGAAGGTGCCGTTCTCGAAAGCCATATAAGCATAGAAAGTAAGCAACACTACGCTTTCGAACTGGCTGAACTGCGGAAGGCTGAGGCCTACCGCAGGGTCCCTCGTGGCGAGGCCCACAATCACGAGCAGCAGCAGCGGGCCGATCTTGATGGCCGTCATCAAACCCAAAGTGCCTACGGAACTGCGCATGCCAACCAGATTGACCAGCGTGGTGAAAATGATGAACCCGATCACCGCCGCCGCCTTGAGTGTAGGGTCTTCGAGCACGGGAAACAGGACGGCAAGATAGGCGATGGCTACCTGCGTATTTGCCGCAACGGCTACAACGCCTGAAGCATAACGTGCCCAGCCAGCCTGAAAGCCTGCAAACGGTCCGAAAGCACTGCCGGCGTAAAGGACCGGTCCACCATGTTTGTCGAACTTGCTCGAAAGGATCGAAAACACGAACACAAGGGGAAGGATCAGCAAGGCGCCGAAAAGCATCATCCAAGGGGCAAAATTGCCGACCGCAGCAACCATGATTGCTGGGAGCGCAAATATTCCCGAGCCTATCATGCCGTTGACCGGAAGCAGGGCCGCACCCCAAAATCCAACGGTGCGCGGCAATTCCTGAGTCTTTTCCATAGGTCCTCCCTGTCTCAAGCCGTCGTGCACTGTGGGATGAGAGGCTGCAAGCTTTGCCAAGTCGTGGCCTGGGTACTATCTCCACCTCCATGTCGCGCAGCAAGGCAGGTTCTCCACACGATCCGAGAGGAAAGGAGCGTTTCAACGAGGAACGCGCGCGCCAAGTCGTGGCCAGCGCGCAGCCGGATCTCGAAACCGGGATCACGGTGATCCGCGAGACGGTGAAGACGCTGAAACCGCGCCCAGGTGTCTATCGCATGCTCGATACGCGCGGCGACGTGCTCTACGTCGGCAAGGCGCGCAGCCTGAAGGCACGCGTCGCGAACTACACGCAGGTGAAGGGCCTATCGAACCGGCTCCAGCGAATGGTCAGCCAGTGCCGCGCGATGGAAATCGTGGTCACCAATTCGGAGGCCGAGGCGCTGCTTCTCGAAGCGCAGCTGATCAAGCGCTACCGTCCGCCGTTCAACGTCCTGCTTCGCGACGACAAGAGCTTCCCCTTCATCCTCCTGCGCGCCGATCATGCCTTTCCGCGCATCCAGAAACACCGCGGCGCGCGGCGGGCCAAGGGCAATTACTACGGTCCGTTCGCCAGCGCCGGTTCGGTCAATAAGACACTGAACGCGCTGCAGAAACTGTTCCTGCTGAGGAGCTGCACCGACAGCTTCTTCAACAATCGCGACCGGCCCTGTCTGCTCTACCAGATCAAGCGCTGTTCGGCCCCATGCGTCGGTCGGATCGACGAGGCGGGTTACGAGAGCCTCGTCAACGAGGCCAAGGATTTCCTGTCGGGCAAGAGCGGCGCCGTGCAGTCCAATATCGAAAAGCAGATGGCCAAGGCTGCGGAAGATCTCGATTTCGAGACTGCCGCGATCCTGCGCGACCGGCTGCGTGCGGCCACTTTCATCCAGGGGTCGCAGGCCATCAACGCCAGCGGCGTGGGCGATGCCGATGTCTTCGCGCTGGCCGCGAAGGGCGGGCAGATAGGCGTACAAGCCTTCTTCATCCGCGGTGGCCAGAACTGGGGCCACAAGGCCTTCTTCCCGAAGAACACCGGCGACCTCGAACAGGCCGAGGTGCTTTCCGACGTCCTGCTGCAGTTCTACGAGGAAGTTCCGCCGCCCAAGACAATCCTCGTCGACCGCGAACTGGCCGAACAGGAACTGATCGCCGAAGCGCTAGCGGAAAAGGCGGGTCACGCGATCGCCATCTCGATCCCGCAGCGCGGCGATAGGCGTAAGCTGATGCAGCAGGCCCAGCGCAACGCCACCGAGGCGCTCGAACGACGGCTGGCCGAAAGTGGAACCAAGGCGCAGCGCATGCGCGAGCTCGCGGAGTTCCTCGAACTCGACGAAGTGCCCCAGCGCATCGAGATATACGACAACAGCCATATCCAGGGCGACAAGGCGCTGGGAGCGATGGTCGTCGCCTCGCCCGAAGGCTTCGAAAAGGGCCAGTACCGCAAGTTCAACATCAAGCAGGCCAAGACCAACGATGATTTCGGCATGATGCGCGAAGTTATGGCACGCCGTTTCCGCAAGCTCGCCGAAAGCGAACGCGACGACGAGAACGCGCCCAAAGGCAAAGGTCACGAGGCGATCTGGCCCGACCTTCTCTTGATCGATGGTGGCAAGGGACAGGTTTCGAGTGTCATGGCCGTGCTCGAAGATCTCGGCATTGCGGAGGAGGTTCCGGTCATCGGGATTGCCAAGGGACCGCACCACGGGCGCGAGGGCCGCGAGGTCTTCCATTTCCCCGACGGACGCGAAAAAACACTGCCGGTGAATTCGCAGTTGCTGTTTTACCTCCAGACGCTGCGCGACGAGGTTCACCGCTTCGCCATCGGCGCCCACCGCGCCAAGCGGAGCCGCGCGATAACCGCCTCGCCGCTCGACGAGATCCCGGGCATCGGTCCGTCGAGAAAACGCGCACTGCTTCTGCACTTCGGCACCGCAGGCAAGGTAAGGGCAGCCGCGCTCGACGACCTGAAACGCGCGCCCGGCATCAGCGAAGGTGTCGCCCAGCAAATCTACGATTTCTACCATGCGGGAGGGTGAAGAACTCACTCCGTTGCGTCGCTGGCTGAGGATTGCTGGGCTTGCGGTGACGCTGTTCGTCCTGCCGATCCTCATCATCCTGCCCTTCGGCGACCAGTTGGTCGACATCGCGCGGAATCTAGGATCGCAGAGCGCGGCTGCGGCATTTCTCGCCGTGATCCTCCTCTTGGCGCTCGATAGCGTCGCGCTGATCCCGCATGGCCTGATCGGCGCGCTGGCGGGCACCGCATTGAGCTGGCCGCTTGCTGCGGCAGCGACCTGGCTCGGCATTATGGCTGCGAGCTGCATCGCCTATGCCATCGGCCGCTTTGCAGGTCGGCCATTGGCCCGTCGCCTGCTCGGGAGCGACGACCTCGATGCCGCAGAGAAGCGCGCTGCGGGCATTTCGGCATTACTGCTGTTCGCTACCCGTCCGGTGCCCGTGATCGGCGAGGTCATCCTGATCGCTGCGGGGATCGCCCGCTACTCGTTCCGGCGGTTCCTGATTGCGATCGGAAGCGCAAACACGGTGCTTGCGCTGGCCTATACCGGGCTGGGCGGGGCGATCGGATCAAGCAATCCCGAACAGTTGATGCTCATCGCAACGCTGGGAATCCCGGCGGCGGGCGCCGTTGCTTATGCTCTCATCCGGGCAATCTCGAAAAAGCGCTGAAACCAACGGCCATTCTTTGTCGCGATTTGCGCTGGATCAATGAAACGCGGGCTGCGGCGGCCTAGCCTTATGGCAATGATGGAGCGAGGATCGTCCTCGGTCCGCCTGCCAGCCCGGAGACCTGCCATGAAAGCGATACTCTTCAACGCCCATTCCGACGAAGGCCATTCGCGACGTCTCGACGTGGTGCTGGACCTCGTGCGCGCATTCGATGGTCACCTGACCTTGCTCAACGCGGTTCCATACGAGGCTGCGGCGAGCGCTGATCCTTATGGGGCGGCTTTTGCGGCGATGGTCCCCGTCTGGCGCGAGGAAGCGCGCGAGCTGCGCGAGAAGACCGAAAAGGACCTAGCCAACGAGGATGTGCCTTGGGACTGGATCGACAAGGCAGGGCCTGTTTCGCTGGCCCTGCTGCAGAACTCGTCGCTGGCCGATCTGATCGTGCTTGGCGAGCGCGATCCGACCACCCGCGGGAAGACGCCGTCTTTCACGGCTGGCGAACTGGCGGTCACGGCGGGGTGCCCCGTCCTCGTCCTGCCCGACAATTGCGAGCGGCTCGATTTTGACAAGCCCGCGCTGGTGGCGTGGGACGGTTCGGCGGAGGCCAGTCATGCCCTGCGTGCGGCGGTGCCGCTCCTGAAGCACGCCAGCTCGGTCTATCTCGTCTGCGTCCGAACGAAGAAATCGCGAAAGAAGGATACCATGGACCTGCCTCCCACACGCGGGGCGGACTACCTCTCGCATTACGGCATCAAGAGCGAAGTGGTCGAAGTCGACGAGGGCGAAGAAGGCACCGCGCACGCGCTCAAGAACGCAGCCGATGTACGTGACGTCGGGCTGGTGGTGATGGGCGCCTACGGCCGCACGCGCATTTCCGAATGGATATTCGGCGGCGTGACGCGTGCCATGCTCTCGGACATTCGCGTGCCCTTGCTGCTCAAGCATTAGGTGCTGAGCGGGAGGCGGCCGCGTAGGCTCAGCTGCTCGGCTTGCCACCCGGCTTGCGCTTGCCGGCGAACTTCTTGCCCCCGGGCTTGGGACCCTTCTTGAACGGTGCGCCGGGCTTCTTGCCGCCCGGACCGCCATGCGGACCCTTCTTGCCGGGGCCCTTGCCGAAAGGTTTGGGACGCACGCGGGGACCGCCTTCGTGGCGATCTCGGCGGTTCTGGCGGGCCTCGATGCGCGGACCCTCGGGCGCTTCTTCGATGACGATTGCGTCCTGCTCGTCTTCCGAGGAGGCGGTGCGGGCAATGGCTTCGGCAAACTTCGGAGCGATCTGCGAGGGCACCTGGAACCACGTCTCGAACTGGCCGACGCGGATCGCGCCGATCTCGTTACGGGTAATGTGACCGCGGCGGCAGAGCAGCGGGAGGATCCAGCGCGGTTCGGCATTCTGGCGGCGACCGACGCCGATCTTGAACCACACCACATCCTCAAAGCCCGGGCGATGGCGGTCGGCCTTGGCCTTGTCGCGCGCCTCGGGCGTGTTCGGGATGAGCTCTTCGGGCTCGGGCAGTTTCGAACGGTGCGCCTGCACCAGCGCCGCCGCGATATCCTCGGGCGAGCGCTTTTCCATCAGCTCCTTCGCCAATTCGCGGTCGTGCTCTGCGAATTCGGTATCCGCCGTAAGCATTTCCATCAGCCGCGAGCGATCCTGCTTGCGGATCATCTCGGGCGTGGGCGCATCCATCCACTGCGCTTCGATCTTCGCGCCGCGCAGCATGCCTTCGACCCGGCGACGGCGATTGTAGGGCACGATGATCGCCGCCGTGCCCTTCTTGCCCGCACGGCCCGTACGGCCCGAACGGTGCTGGAGCGTTTCCGCATCGCGCGGGATCTCGACATGGATGACGAGGCTGAGCGTCGGCAGGTCGATCCCGCGCGCGGCCACATCGGTTGCGACGCAAACGCGTGCGCGCCGGTCGCGCAGCGCCTGCAGCGCCTGGTTGCGCTCGGACTGCGAATGCTCGCCCGACAGCGCCACAACGCCGAAGCCGCGCTCCTGCAGCGTCGCATGGAATCGGCGCACATTGTCGCGCGTGGCGCAGAACAGGATCGCCGTCTCGGCTTCGTGATAGCGCAGCAGGTTCACCACCGCATTCTCGATTTCGGAGGGCGAAACGGTGATCGCCTGATAGCTGATATCGCCATGTCCGCGGTCCTGGCCGACCAGGCTGAGGCGCAGCGAATTGGTCTGGTAGCGTTCTGCCAGCCGCTCGATCGGGCGCGGCATGGTGGCTGAGAACAGCAGCGTGCGGCGCCCATCGGGCGTTGCATCGAGAATTTCTTCAAGGTCCTCGCGGAAGCCCATGTCGAGCATCTCGTCCGCTTCGTCGAGCACAACGCCGACCAGACCCGAGAGGTCCAGCGCGCCGCGTTCAAGATGGTCGCGCAGGCGGCCCGGCGTGCCGACCACTATGGCCGGACCTGCACGAAGCGCGCGGCGTTCCTTACTGGCATCCATCCCGCCGACACAGGTCGCTATGCGCAGGCCTGCGCCCGCATAGAGCCAGCCGAGCTCGCGGCTGACCTGCAGCGCCAGCTCGCGCGTCGGCGCGATGACGAGCGCCAGCGGCTTGTCGACAAGTGCGATATTGCCCGTCTCGGCCAGCAGCGCCTCTGACAGCGCGAGGCCGAAAGCGACCGTCTTGCCCGAACCGGTCTGCGCCGAGACGACGAGGTCGCGTCCCTGCGCCTCGGGCTCGATAACGGCCGACTGGACGGGGGTGAGCGCGGTATAGCCGCGCGCGGAAAGGGCATCGCCGATCACCGGCGGGAGGGTTTCGAAAGACATCTTGGCTCGCAATACAAAAGCGCCGCAGCAACGGGCCGCGGAGCGAAAACAGGAAGAGGGATGGGGCCAGTCGCTATGACGGCAAAGGCCCGCGCACCGGCTAACCGGCTCCCACGCGACCTTGGTTCGGCGAGCCCCCTACACGAGTACGAGGCGTTTGGCTTGTTTTATTTTGCAGGTGCGAAATATCGACACCGGAGTGCAGCCTAGCCACTTGAAAAGAAAAGTCTTCCGACGCATCACCGCTCCCATGGGGGAAACTAAACAAGCCGCGCTGGAAAAGCTGATTGCCGAATTCGAGGGCTCCGGCGGCTCGGAAATGGCCAATGCGCAGCTCTTTCTCGAGCGCCTGACCGGCGCGCTCGGCGTGGACCAGCCATCGGCAGCGAAGGAAGACACGCGCCACAACGACTACGTGTTCGAGCGCGGCGTCCTGTTCCGCCACCCCAACGGTTCGACTACCACCGGCCGCATTGATTGCTACAAGCGCGATTGCTTCATCTGGGAGGCCAAACAGTCGGCCAAGCGAGCAAAGTCTCGCGAGACCGAGCAGCTGGAACTGGTGGGCGTCGAGACCCCGCAAAAGCTCGGCCATGCCAAGCGCGGAACGAAAACCTGGGACAAGGTGATGATCGCGGCCAAGCAACAGGCCGAAGGCTATGCCCGCGCGCTGCCAGACGACCATTCCTACCCGCGTCCTACAGGGCAGATCAGCCCAAGATCACATGTGGCAGGTACCTTGCGAGGTCCCTAGTGATCGGGCTGGCGTCCTCGCGGATCGACATGGCGACGGCCTCGTCGCCGACGATCCAGCTGCCGATGACCGCGTGGTTCTCGCCCGAGCGGGCGAGCGGGGCGTAGGCCTGGACGATCGCGCCTTCCGCGCCGTAGCCTTCGTCGGGGCCGCGGTGGCGGGTCTCGCCGTCGTAGAGCGAGATGTCGGCGCCCTCGCGGCTGAAGAAGGGTTTGCGCACGTGGGGCCCGCGCGACAGGTCGCGGCCCTCGGGAGCGTACTCGAAGTAGGTGGGCAGGAGGTTGGGGTGGCCCTCGTTGCGCTCCCACAGGAGTGGGAGCATCGCCTTGTTGGAGAGGATTGCCTTCCAGGCCGGCTCGATGAAGAGGGTCTCGCTGCCCGGTATGTTCTTGGCGAAGCTTTCGCGCAGCATGTCTTCCCACGGGTAGAGCTTGAACAGCGCGCCGATCCTGAGGTCCTCCGGATCGACGAAGCGGCCGTCCTCGGTCATGCCGATCGAGGAGATGTCGACGAAGCGGGTTTCCATGCCCGCCTGCCCGGCAAGGTCCTCTAGGTAAGCGACCGTTGCGCGGTCCTCGATATGGTCGGCGACACCGGAGAAATGGACGAGGCTGTCCTTCTCGAAGATCGCCTGGAAGCGTTCGATCAGAGCCTCGTGGAGGCGGTTGAACTGGTCGGCATCGGGGGGAAGCTGACCAAGCTCGATCATGTCCTCGAGCCAGCCCCACTGGAAGAAGGCGGTCTCGTAGATGGAGGTGGGCGTGTCGGCGTTGAATTCGAGCAGCTTGGCCGGGCCGCTGCCGTCATAGGCGAAGTCGAAGCGACCGTAGAGCGAGGGATCGCCGTCGCGCCAGCTGTTGGCGACGATGTCCCGCATGTCCTCTGGGATGGCGAGGCGTTCCATCAGCTGTTGGCTGTCGCACACGTCGTCGACCAGCTGGAGGCACAGGGCATAGAGTTCGGTCGAGGGATCTTCGATCTGGTTTTCGACCTCGTCGAGCGTGAATTGCCAGCAGGCGCGCTCGTCCCAGTAAAGATCGCCATCCACGTGATGGAAAATAAATCCGTTTGCCTGGGCAATGTCCTGCCAATTGGGCCGTTCTTCTACCGTTTTTCTTAACATTTTGCGGCTGCGCCCCCGTTGCAAAGAATTTGTCAGGATTTTCAGTGTATGCCCATCAACATAACGGGAAACTGGGGACATCCAATGACGAATTCGGCTTTTCGCACCAAGCGCAGCAAGCGCTCCGGCAAGGTCGCGCTGACGACCATGGCCGCGCTGGGTAGCGGCGCGCTCCTGTCCGGCTGCGGCGAGGCTTCGGCAGAGCAGACCGTCGCACCGATGCAGGTCGCAAATGCCAAAGATGGACAGGAAGTCCAGGTCTTCGAAAACGTCTTCGCCTGCGCCAAGGAAACCGGCCTCAGCCGTGACGAATGTGCCGATATGCGCGAAGAGGCAGTCGCGACTGCCAAGGAAGAGGCTCCGCGTTTCGAAGCGCTTGCCGATTGCGAAGCGCAGTATGGTGCGGGCAAATGCGTCGAGGAAGGCGCCGGCCAGCAGGAATCAAGCACCCGGCGCAGCCATTTCTCGCCCTTCGTTGCGGCTTTCCTCTGGAGCCGCTCGAACCCGCGTCCGGTACCGGCCTTTTCTGCGCCGGGTGGAGGCTACCAGACCAGCCGCGGTGTTCGTCTGGGCTATGCCGGTTCGCCGGGCAAGTATTACGCCGGTGCACGCGCCTTCGAAAAGGCTCGCAGCATTCCGAAGGTTAAAGCTGCCTCGGCAATGGCCAAGGCCGGCGGTTTCGGCGAGAAGAGCCGGGGCTGGAGCGTCTCCAGCCGCACGGGCGCTGCCGGAAGCAAGGCTGCAAGCCGTGGCGGTTAAACGCCCGGCCCGCGCATCCAGTTATTTCTTGCGGGCTTTCCGCACGACGCCTTCTTGCGCGACGCTGGCGACCAGTTCGCCCGCGCGGTTGAAGATGCGGCCGCGATTGAAACCCCTGCCACCACCCGACCACGGGCTATCGGTCGCATAGAGCAGCCACTCGTCGGCGCGTGCCGGACGGTGGAACCACAGCGCATGGTCGAGGCTGGCCCCCTTCAGTTCGCCGCGCGCCCAGCTCAGGCCGTGAGGCAAGGCGCTCGTACCTAGCAAGGTGAAGTCGCTGGCATAGGCGATAACCGCGCGGTGGAGCGCCGGATCGTCGGGAAGCGGGGCAGCCGTTTTGAACCAGCTGTGTGCGTGCGGAGGCTTCTTGTCCGCGTTCATCCAGTGCAGCTTGCCGCTAGTGCGCATTTCGATTGGCCGCGGGCGGAGCATAAGATTGCGCTGCATCTCCGAGACGTCGCCCATCTCTTCGATGAACTTCTTGCGCATCTCCATGTCGGAGGGAAGGTCCTCTGGATCGGGGACGTCCGGCATGGGGCTGTCTTCATGCTCGAGCCCTTCCTCGGGCCGCTGGAAGCTGGCGGTGAGGTTGAGGATCGGCGTTTCTTCCTGCCTTGCCACGACACGGCGGTTGGCGAAGCTACGGCCGTCGAAATCCGAAGCCACGGAATAGTCGATATCGATCCCTTCGCGGCCACCGCGAAGGAAATAGGCGTGGAGCGAGTGAGCCTCCATGCCCTCGGGCGCGCTCGCCTGCGCTGCCTGCAACGCCTGTGCGATGACCTGCCCGCCGAAAACCCTGCCAATGCCGCCAGGTTGCTGGTTGCCCTTGAAGGCGTTTTCGCCATCGGGTGCGACGGTCAGCAGGCGGACGAGGCCGGCAACGAGCTGTTCGGGGGTCTTGGTGTCGGTCACGCAACAGGCTCTGCGTTCGCTTTACGTGAGGGTCAAGAAAAAGGCGGCGACACCCTCGTGCCACCGCCCTTGTCTGCGTTATGATCGTATGGATCAGCCAGCCGCGAGAGCTGCAAGGAGCAGCAGCGCGACGATGTTGGTGATCTTGATCATCGGGTTCACGGCCGGACCCGCGGTGTCCTTGTAGGGATCGCCCACGGTGTCGCCGGTCACGGCAGCCTTGTGAGCTTCCGAGCCCTTGCCGCCATGGTTGCCGTCTTCGATGTACTTCTTGGCATTGTCCCATGCACCGCCGCCGGCGGTCATCGAGAGTGCGACGAAGATACCGCCGATGATCACGCCGAGCAGCAGTGCACCGACGGCTGCAAAGGCGTTTTCTTGGCCGGCGAGCAGGTCAATCACGAAGTAGACCACGATCGGTGCGAGCAGCGGCAGCATCGAGGGGATGATCATCTCCTTGATGGCAGCCTTGGTCACGAGGTCGACCGTCTTGGCGTAGTTCGGCTTGCTTGTGCCGGCCATGATGCCGGGGTCGGCAGCGAACTGTTCGCGAACGTCGACAACCACGTCGCCAGCCGCACGGCCCACGGCGGTCATGCCCATCGCACCGAAGAGGTACGGGAGCAGTGCGCCCAAGAGCAGGCCGACGATGACATAAGGGTTCTCGAGGCTGAAGTTCACGTCAGCATCGGGGAACAGCTTAGCCAGGTCGGTCGTGTAGGCAGCAAACAGCACCAGCGCGCCGAGGCCCGCCGAACCGATTGCATAACCCTTGGTCACTGCCTTGGTCGTGTTGCCAACGGCATCGAGCATGTCGGTTTTCTCGCGAACGCTGTCGTCGAGACCCGCCATTTCGGCGATGCCGCCTGCATTGTCCGTGACCGGACCATAGGCATCGAGCGCCACGACCATACCTGCGAGAGCCAGCATGGCGGTCGCTGCGTAAGCGATACCCATAAGGCCTGCGAGTTGGAAGGTGGCGATGATCCCTGCGACGATCACGATCGTCGGCAGCGCGGTCGATTCAAGGCTGATGGCAAGACCCTGGATCACGTTCGTGCCGTGGCCCGTTTCCGAGCTCTTGGCGATCGAGCGGACCGGACGATAGTTCGTGCCGGTATAGTATTCGGTGATCCAGATGATCAGGCCGGTGATCGCAAGTCCGATCAGCGAGCAGTAGAACAGCATGCGTCCGCTGAACTCGGTACCCTGGATCGGCGTAGTCATGCTGCCAAGAGCATATTCCATGACCAGCCAGATCAACGGGATGGCGAGGATCGCAGAGACCAGGAAGCCCTTGTACATGGCGCCCATGACGTTCGTGCTGCCCTTGCCGAGCTTCACGAAGTAAGTGCCGATGATGCTGGTCACGATGCACGCGCCGCCGATCAGCAGCGGGAGCGCCATCATGGGCATCAGCAGATCGCCCAGAAGGTCGCCGAACAGCAGTGCGGTCAGAACCATGGTCGCACCGACAGTTACGACATAGGTCTCGAACAGGTCGGCAGCCATGCCGGCACAGTCGCCGACGTTGTCGCCCACATTGTCGGCAATCACGGCAGGGTTGCGGGGATCGTCTTCAGGGATGCCTGCTTCGACTTTGCCGACGAGGTCGGCGCCGACGTCAGCAGCCTTGGTGAAGATGCCGCCACCCAGACGCGCGAAGATCGAGATCAGCGAGGCACCGAAGGCGAGGCCGACGATGCCGTAAACCACTTCGTCGCTATCCGCTGCGAAACTGGCGATGCTGGTCAGGTAGTAGAAGAACACGGCGATCGAGAGCAGGGCGAGGCCCGCCACGAGCATGCCGGTGATCGCACCAGCGCGGAACGCGAGGGTCAGACCCTGCTGCAAGCCGCTCTGCGCTGCGGCAGCCGTACGCACGTTCGAACGCACCGAGATGTTCATGCCGATGAAGCCCGCGACACCGGAAAGCACGGCGCCGATCACGAAGCCAATGGCCGGGTATAGGCCCAGAAATACGAACACGAGCACGGCGACGACGACGCCGACCATGCCGATAGTCGTGTACTGACGCTTCAGATAAGCCTGCGCGCCTTCCTGGATGGCGCCGGCGATTTCCTGCATTTTCTCATTGCCTGCGCCCGCACTGAGCACCTGGCGGCTGGTGACGAAGCCGTAAATTACGGCAAGCAGTCCCAACCCTATGGATAGGATTACAAGGTCCACGAAAAAACTCCCCTCCCGTTATATGTTTGATGCGCTCGGCATGGGAGATGCCGGCGCAACGTGGCGGAGAGGTATAAAGGGCATGCAAGTGCTGGCAAGGGGGCAAAAGCGCACATTTCCGCGCTTTTCCACCGAGCTGCGCGAAAGATTAGTGCGTGTAGCCGAGATCGCCTTCGGGAGGCTCGCCGTCGAGTGTGACGGGACCGGCGCTTTTTGCGGTCACTTTACCAATGCGCGTCACCGGGAATTGCTCGTCCAGACCGGCAGGGCCAGTGCATAGCAAGACATAGTCGTCGCCCCAGCGCATTGCATCTTCCAGCCTGTCTTCGGGAGCAAGCGGAGTGACAAGGTTTCGCTCGATTGCAAGGGTGACACTACTCGCATTTGCGATGCGCGAAGCATCGAGCAGCAAGCCATCCGAGACGTCCATCATCGCCGATACATGAGGGACAAGCTCGCGTCCGAGCGCAAGCTGCGGGACCGGGCGGCGATAGGCGTCGTCACTATCATCCGTGTCGTCGCGCAATGCCTCGAAGCCGAGCATGGCGAAACCGATCCGACCGCCGAGGTACACCGCGTTACCGGGTGTCGCGCCATCGCGTGCAGGGACCGGCGTGTATGAAGCTCGGCCGATTGCCGTGCATCCCCAGGATCGGGCACCATCGCCGCGAACCGTGTCACCGCCGAGCAGCGGCACATCGTAGGTCTCGAGAACCTCCTTCAAGCCCGCGACGAATCGGTGATCGTCGCTGCCGAGCATGTGCGATACGAGCAAGCCGACAGGTTCTGCGCCCTTCCCGGCGAGATCGGACAGGTTCACCGCCACGAGCTTCCAGGCGATATCGGCGGGATCCTGCCCTTCGAGAACATGCACGCCTTCGACCATTGTGTCGTGGGTCAGGACGAGCGTTTCGCTGCCGAATTCGATGACGGCTGCGTCATCCGCGAGCCCCCGGGCCTGAGGGCAGATCGCGATCGCGCGCAGGGCGGATATGAAATCCGCTTCGTTCAGCGGCCCGCTTCCTTGGCTACAGCGTCTAGGATGCCATTGACGA
>JABDNC010000182.1 GCA_013001165.1 Erythrobacter sp. | reverse complement strand
CCAAGGCCACCGGTCTCGACCGCAAGACGCTGTATGCGCGCGCCATGGAAATCAGGGCTGGATGAAGCGGCAGATCGCCGAGCAGAGCGGCCGTGATGGCGAGAAACGCGCCGCCTTGTGGCTGCGGGCCAAAGGCTGGCAGGTCCTCGACAATCGCGTGAAGACGCCGGCTGGAGAGATCGATCTCGTGGCCAAGCGCGGATCGGTGGTCGCCTTCGTCGAAGTGAAGTGGCGAAAGCGCAAGGAAGAGCTCGATCACGCAATCGACCAGCATCGGCTTTCGCGCGTCGCCTCGGCAGCCGAAGCGGTGGCGCATCGCTATGCCGCACAAGGTGAAGATTATCGGATCGACGTGATCCTCCTTGCGCCCGGTGCGTTCCCTCGCCACATCGCCAATGCCTGGCAGCCATAAGGAATTCGCATGTCGCTCCGCGTCGCCGTACAGATGGACCCGCTCGAAAGCATCAATATCGCGGGCGACAGCAGCTTCGCGCTGATGCTGTCTGCACAGGCGCGGGGTCACGAAGTCTGGCACTATGACGTCGAGAGCCTTGCCTGGGAGAGCGACGGAACCCCGATAGGCAAGATCACGGCCCATGCCGCGCCGGTGACCGTACAGCGCGTGGCAGGCGATCACTTCTCCGCAGGCGAGAGACGCCGGATCGACCTTGCTAAGGATATCGACGTGGTCCTCATGCGGCAGGACCCGCCTTTCCACCTCGGATATATCAGTTCGGCACTGCTGCTCGACCGGTTGAAGGGCACGACGCTGGTCATCAACGACCCGCGCGAGGTCGTGAACGCGCCTGAAAAGATGTTCGTGCTGGATTATGCGCGCTTCATGCCGCCGACCATGATCGCGCGGCATCTCGATGACCTCAAAGCCTTCCAGCAAAAGCACGGTTCGGTGGTGATCAAGCCGCTCCACGGCAATGGCGGCAAGGCAATCTTCAGACTGGATGAAGAGGGCACGAACCTGTCCGCGCTAAGCGAAGTCTTCGACCTGACCTGGCCCGAGCCGCATATGATCCAGCCTTTCCTCCCCGAAGTCTCCGAAGGTGACAAGCGGATCGTTCTTGTGGATGGCGAATTTGCAGGCGCAATCAATCGCTTCCCGGGCGAAGGTGAGTTTCGTTCGAATCTCGCCCAAGGCGGCCATGCGGAAGCAACGGGCCTTAGCGAGCGCGAGCAGGAGATCTGCGATGCGATGGGGCCGGAACTCAAACGGCGAGGTCTTGTCTTCGTCGGTATCGATGTCATCGGCGGCAAGTGGCTGACCGAAATCAATGTGACGTCGCCCACCGGGATCGTCGCGATCGACAAGTTCAACGGCACCGATACGCCCGCGCTGATCTGGGAAGCGATCGAGCGCCGTCACGCGGCGATGTAATCAATCGTCCCGTTCGCGGGGATGGGCGCTGCGGTACGTGTCGAGGAGCGTCGCGGCGTCGACCTTCGTGTAAATCTGGGTGGAACCGAGGCTCGCGTGGCCGAGCAATTCCTGAAGGCTGCGCAGGTCCACTCCGGCACCAAGCAGGTGGGTGGCGAAACTGTGGCGCAAAGCATGCGGCGTCGCAGTGTCGGGCAGACCGAGAGCACGCCGGGCGCGGGCGACCGCCTTCTGAACGATGCCTTGGGAAAGGACTCCGCCTTTGACCCCGCGAAACAGCGGATCATCCTTGCCGAATGGCCATGGCGACTTGCGCACATAGTCGTCGATCCCCTCGCGGATGAGCGGTACGATCGGCACGACCCTCTGCTTGTTGCCCTTGCCAGTAACGGTGATCGTATCGCCCAGCGGCAGGACGTCGCCCGTCAGCGACAGCGCTTCGGATATGCGCATTCCAGCCCCGTAGAGCAACAGGAGTACCGCGCGATCACGCGCTCCGGTCCAGTCCTCGGCGGACAAGGCCTCGACCGTTTCGGCTAGTCCCATGGCGTCATCGGGCGAGACGGGGCGGGGCAGACCCTTTTTCAGCCTTGGCCCGCGCAGGCGCGGTGCATCGGTCACGTCCATCCCGGACTGTGCGCGCGAAAAGGAGACGAAGCTCTTCAGCGCCGAAAGTTCGCGCGCGGCAGAGGCATTGGACAGGCCATCGGCGCGTCGTGCAGCCAAGTGGGTGCGCAGCTTTCCCGCTGTGAGTCCGGCCACCTGTTCGAAGGTCGAGAAATCGTTCCGGGTGAGTAGCCGCTCGGCCGCTTTGTGATAGGCCCGCACAGTATGAGGGGAGCGGCGCAGTCCCAGCGCTAGATGGTCATGCCATGCCTTGAGGACTTCCTGTCGGCTCAACTATTCACCAATTCTGCGGGTACCAGTTCGCCCAGAAGCGCGTCGAGCAGAGGCATTCCAGCATCGGTGACGCCAAGGTGGTCGCCTTCGCGGACCACAAGGCCGAGCCCCGAGTATAGTTCGAGCTTGCCCTGATCGACCAATGCCGATTCCGGAACATCGAACCTGCCGGACAGTGCTGCCAAATCGACACCTTCGGCAAGGCGGAGCCCCATAAGCATGGCTTCGGAGGCCTGCTCGCGCTGACCGAGCGAGCGTGCCTCGGCAATGCCGTGTTGCTGCCGCTCAACTGCAGCGAGGAAGTTCTCCGGCTTCTTATGCCGAGTGGTTGCGATTCCGTCGCGGCGACCATGCGCTCCCGGACCGATGCCGTGGTAGTCCTGGTACCGCCAGTATGTGAGGTTGTGACGGCTTTCCTCGCCTGGACGCGCGTGATTGCTGATCTCGTAGGCGGGTAATCCGGCCGCTGCCGTCATTTCTCGAGTCAGCGCGAACAGGTCCGCAGCCGGATCGTCATCTAGGGGAGAGAACACCCCGCGCCGGACATCGGTTGCAAAGCGTGTCGTGGGTTCGATAGTTAGCTGGTAAAGCGAAAGGTGAGATGTGCCGAGTGCCAAGGCCTTCGATAGCTCCGCTTCCCATTCCTCGGGCGTCTGGCCGGGGCGGGCGTAGATCAGGTCGATGGATACCCGGTCGAAGTGCTTCTGGGCGATCTGCAACGCATCGAGCGCCTCCTGCGCCCCGTGGAGCCTGCCGAGGAACTTCAGGACATCGTCGTACAAGCTCTGCACGCCCAGCGAGACACGGTTCACACCGGCGCTGGCGAGGTCAGCGAATTTGGCCGCCTCGATCGAGGACGGATTGCCCTCCAGCGTGATTTCGATGTTCTCGTCGAAATCCCAGAGCTTTTCTGCCTCGTCGAGCAATGACGCCACGAGGGCAGGGGGCATTAGTGAGGGAGTTCCCCCGCCAAAAAAGATACTTACGAGCGATTTCTCATCTGTATTCAGGGAGCGCTCGTGCCGCATATCTGCCAGCAAACTTGCTTCCCACGCAGCCATATCAGTCCGTTCGCGGACGTGGCTGTTGAAGTCGCAATAGGGGCACTTTGCGAGGCAAAACGGCCAGTGGATGTAAAGCGAGCGCGCCAAAAATTGCCTTCAGGTCAGCGGTGAGGACATGGCCTCTATAGCGGGGAGCCGGTGCGCGCCGCAATCAGGACGCGAATTGCTCCGCCACGAGCTTCGCAAATGCATCGGCGCGGTGGCTGATGGCGTGTTTTTCTTCGGGGTCGAGCTCGGCGAAAGTCTTGTCCGCACCCTTGGGCACGAAGACGGGATCATATCCGAAGCCCAATTCTCCGCGCGGTGGCCACGTCAGAGTGCCGGGAGCAGTTCCTTCGTAGACGGCCTGTTCGCCATCGGGCCACGCGATCGCGAGGACGCAGTGAAAGGCACAGGAACGGTCGACGTCCGCGCCCTTTTGCTGGAGGAGGCCCTCGACCTTGCCCATCGCCATGT
>JABDNC010000167.1 GCA_013001165.1 Erythrobacter sp. | reverse complement strand
AGCATGCGGTCGAGGCTCTGCTTGGCCTTAAGCCGCAGGCCTTCCTCGATTTCGATGCGCGGCTCGAGCGTGTTGAGCGCCATGTAGGGGCAGATGTTGCAGCTGCAGTTGCCGTCCGCACCGGGGGCGCCGATGAAGGTTTTTTCCGGCAGCGCCTTTTCCATCTGGTGGATGATGTGGGGCTCGGTGGCGACGATCAGCGTGTCGCCTTCGAATGTCTGCGCGAACTGGAGGATGCCGCTGGTCGAGCCGACGTAATCGGCATGCTCGACGATGGTCGGGGGGCATTCGGGATGCGCTGCGACAGGGGCATCGGGATGCTTCGCCTTGAGCTTGAGCAATTCCGTCTCGCTGAAAGCTTCGTGCACGATGCAAACGCCCGGCCACAACAGCATGTCGCGATTGAACTTGCGGCTCATGTAGCTGCCCAGATGCCGGTCGGGACCGAAGATGATCTTCTGGTCTTCGGGGATCTGACTGATGAT
The DNA here is from genome assembly GCA_013001165.1 of Erythrobacter sp. GTDB lineage: Bacteria > Pseudomonadota > Alphaproteobacteria > Sphingomonadales > Sphingomonadaceae > Qipengyuania. The sequence goes on along the minus strand of JABDNC010000167.1, from coordinate 9,746 downwards.
CGTCTCGGCGCTGGAAGAGGTGACGATGATGTCGCTGAGCGCCTTCACCTCGGTCGAACAGTTGATGTAGGTCAGCGCGATGTGATCGGGGTGCTTTTCGCGGAACGCCTTGAACTTTTCCGGCGGGCAGCTGTCTTCGAGGCTACAGCCAGCGTCCATGTCGGGCAGGACGACGATCTTTTCAGGGCTGAGGATCTTAGCCGTGTCGGCCATGAATTTCACACCGCAAAAGGCGATGACATCGGCATCGGTCTCCGCCGCCTTGCGCGACAATTCGAGGCTGTCGCCGACGAAGTCTGCCAGATCCTGAATTTGCGGGCTCTGGTAATAATGCGCGAGGATGATCGCATTCTTCTCCTTGCGGAGGCGATCGATCTCGGCGAGCAGGTCTTCGCCGGTTGGAAGGCTGGTTTCGGCGGTCATGGTTCGTGTCCCGTCTGAATTGCTTTGAGGCGCTTATAGACGGAACGAGCCGGCTGGCGAGGGGGTTCCTTCCGCGAATCCGGCCTACATTGTGAAGCCGGGCGGCAGGAATGCCTCCATCGGGCGCTCGGCACCCGGAGTGCCCGCAATCACCTGCTCGGTAATGCCGATGCCGAATGAGGTGTGAGCGATGGCGACCGAAATCGCGAAGACCGCGATATAGAGGCCCAGCCCCCACCAATAGGCGGGATGCACGCGGCCTTGGCTGCGCTTGTCAGCGATCATTCCGATGACCGGGAAGACCATCGTGCACAGCGTCGTGATGAGCCAGGCGTTGGGGATCATCAGCGGTAGCGGAAGCAGGCGGCCAAGCCCCGGACCGGTCAGGATGGCCATGCCGCACAGCATCAGCCTGCGGTGCCAGCCGGTATAGCGGCGGCGGCGCAGCGCCCAGAAGGTCAGCCCGCCGAACAGCCAGACGAGCGCGGTATTGCTCCAGAGGAACTCGCTGACGTGGAAGAAGAACGGCCCGCCTGTTCGGCGCGCGACCACGACCATGATGACCGTGCCGAAGATCACCATCAGCGGCACCCAGAGGTAAGCGAGCTTGCCGAATTTCGCGTGGAGCGACCAGTTGCCGCTGGATGCGGTGAGATGCTGGCCGCAATAGATGCCCAGCCAGCTCATGAAGATCACGCCGTGGATATGGTAGGCGACTGGCACATCGAAACTAGACCGCCCCATCGCCAGCTGGACGGAAAAACCGGCCACGATGATGAACGACATGACGAAGGCCATGATGGTGAAGAAGCGCGTGTTTCCGCGAATTGCGCTCTCCGCTGATGCAGCTGCCGTAGCCATACTCGTAACTCCCCCAAGAACGAGCGACCGCTTTTCCGTTTTCTTTTTTGGTTATTGGTCCCGACGTGCCCCGTCAAATCGAAGGATGTGGAGAAGGGTCAGGCGGCCCTCCAGACATCGCCATCGCGCCCGGCAAGGCCGCGGCGTTCAAGGTCGATCAGATGAGCGGTTACCGACATCTTTGCAGCACCATGAAGCCTTTCATCTAGGCCCTTGTACATCTTGGGTACGAAATCAGCCGCTTCATGTGGGCCTTCACGCAGGTGGCGCAGGATCTGGTTCTCGCGCTGGCGGCGGTGGCCGATCATCCCGCGAACGAGCTGGCGCGGCTTGGTTATCGCCTCGCCATGGGCGGGGTAATAGACCGTGTCCTGCTCGCGGGCGTAAAGCTTTTCGAGGCTCGCCATGTAGTCGGCCATGTCGCCATCGGGCGGGACGACCACGCTGGTCGACCAGCCCATGACATGGTCGCCGGTGAAGACTGCACCGCTTTCCTCCAGCGCAAAGCACAGGTGGTTCGAAACATGGCCGGGCGTTGCAACGGCGCGCAGCGTCCATCCCGGCCCCGTCATCGCCTCGCCGTCTTCCAGCACGCGGTCGGGCTCGTAGGTGCGGTCGAAGCTTGCATCGGCGCGCGGCCCGCTATCGTCGAGCACGAGAGGTGCGCAGCCGACGATCGGCGCGCCGGTGCGGGCGGCAAGCGTCTTGGCAGCCGGTGAATGATCGCGGTGCGTATGCGTGCACATGATCGCGCAAACATGCTCTTCGCCGATGGCAGCATCGAGTGCGAGCAGGTGCGCCTTTTCGTCCGGACCAGGGTCGATCACCGCGCAACCATCTCCAAGGCCAACGATGTAACTCTGTGTGCCCGTATAGGTATAGGGCGAGGGATTTGGGGCGAGCACGCGGCGTACCAGGGGCTCAAGCTGCATCGCATCGCCCGTGGGCCAGGGCTTGGGGGGAATTCCTGCCATGCTTCAAGCCTGTAGCGAATGGCGCGGCTTGTCGATAGGGAGGTACGCATGGGAGAGAAAATTCTGGTCCTCGACGCGGGGACGACTTCGACGAGAGCCATGGTTTTCAGCCGCGAGGGGCGCATGGAGCGCGTCGCGCAGGAAGAGCTGACGCAGCACTATCCGAAGCCCGGCTGGGTGGAACACGATGCGGGCGAAATCTGGGATAAGACCTTTTCCTGCATGCGCGAAGTGGTGGGGGACGATGCGTCCTCGATTGCGGCGATCGGCATCACCAACCAGCGCGAAACGGTTGTCGCGTGGGATCGCAACACTGGCGAACCGCTCGCACGGGCTATTGTCTGGCAGGACCGACGCACTGCTGGTTTCTGTGCTGAACTGAAGGAAGCCGGGCACGAGGCTACGGTGCAGCGACGCACCGGCCTGCTGCTCGACCCCTATTTCTCGGGCACGAAAATGCGCTGGATGCTCGACAATGACGATGCAGTCCGCACCGCTGCAGAAAACGGGGCTTTGGCATTCGGGACCGTCGAGAGCTGGCTCGTCTTCAAGCTTTCCGGCGGTGAGCATATCTCCGACGCGAGTAACGCCAGCCGCACGCTGCTGCTCGCGCTGGATGGCGATCAATTCGATGAACAGCTGTGCGACCTTTTCGGTGTGCCGAAAGCGGCCTTGCCTCGGGTCGTGGATACACACGGCAAGCTTGCGTCAAGCGATGCGCAATGGCTGGGAAGCGAAGTCCCGATTTGCGGCCTCGTCGGCGACCAGCAATCGGCGACGATCGGACAGGGCTGCCTGTCCTTCGGCGAGACCAAGGCGACATATGGTACGGGCGCATTCGTACTGACCAACAAGGGCACCGACATGCCGCGTTCTGAGAACCGGCTGCTCGGCACGGTCCTGCACCAGGCAAGCGGAACGCGTACCTATGCCATCGAGGGAGCCTGCTTCGTTGCAGGCAGCCTCGTGCAGTACCTGCGCGACCAGCTCGGCCTGATCGGCAGCGCGTCGGAAACAGAAGATCTCGCACGGTCGATCGAAGACAGCGGCGAGGTGGTAATCGTTCCCGCCCTTGCCGGGTTGGGTGCGCCGCATTGGAAGCCGGATGCACGCGGCGTTATTTCCGGCCTGAGCTTTGCCAGCGGAAGGGCACAGATCGCCCGCGCTGCGCTGGAGGCGATGGCGCACCAGACGCATGATCTGGCCTCCGCATTCGCGGCCGACGGAGCGCCTTGGACGAGCCTCAAGATCGACGGCGGGATGAGCGCAAACGAGTGGATGGCGCAGGACCTCGCAGACATCCTCGATCTTCCGGTCGAACGGCCCGATTTCGTGGAGACCACGGCGCTGGGTGCCGCCATATGCGCGAGTGTTGGGGCGGGCCTCTATCCCGATCTTGGAAATGCGGCCAGCGCTATGCGCGGCGCGACGCGGACGTTTACGCCCTCGATGTCCGAGGATGTCAGGAGGGATCGACTTGCGCGGTATGCCCGCGCGCTTTCGGTGGCCTGATCAGGCGACGCGGAAAGCCTGCGCGATGCGGCCTTGCATCGCGCTGACGGGATCATTCTCCATCTCGTCGCCGGCGCGCATTTCCTCGTCGAGCCGGGCAATGCGGGCATGCAGGCGCTCGGTCTCGCGGATCAGCATGCGCGTCGCCGGTTCGAGCAGTTCCATGTTAGCCGGATCGGACGGACGCTCTTCGCCGAGCGTGCCGTGGCGGCGCAGCTGCGATTTGCTGAGTTCGCCCGAGTGATAAGCGCGCTGGTTGAGCAGCCATGCGAGCACGTGCATGACCCGCGTGGTGGTCCGTAATCCTTCGACCGATAGGGCGATGCGCACCTCGTCGGGAGAATTGCCGCGACTTGCTTCGTCGCGCAGGTCGAACACGGCGCGTGCCTCGTCGGCAAGCGCAAGGGCTTCGGCGTAAAGGTCTTCGACGACCTGCTCGTGAATCGTACGGTCCATGTCCATGGTGAACATCGCGTTACCACTATCGATCCGCGCCGCCCACTACAGGTTTGACCCGCGTCCCGATCCGGGACGAGCGCCCGGCGAGCCAATCAGGCGATGATATCGGGAATGAGATTGTCCTCGATCGCCGATATGCGGTCTTTCAACTGCAGCTTGCGCTTCTTCAACCGGGCGATCTGCAGCTGGTCGACGAAGCCGCCCTCATCTCCCGCCAGAGTAAGCGCAGCAATCGCGGCGTCGAGATCGCGATGCTCGCTCCTCAGCGATTCCAGTCGCTTGCGCAATTCCTGCTCGTTCACCGTCGTCGTCCTTGAATCTCGCTTCATCGCATGGCCTGTGAGAGGGGCTTTGTAAATTCGCAAAGCTGTGATTTTATAGCTGGTCTGCGGCTCGTTCCGCATGGTTCGAGTCGCTTTGGGGTCGTCACACTCTGAAGGAGACGCATCGATGCAATCATCCCATGTCGCCGCACTCAAGGCCAAGCACGCAGGACTGGAAGCCCGCCTGCACGATGAACAGGCAAGGCCCGCGCCCGACATTTCGATGATCCAGCAGCTCAAGAAGCAGAAGCTCAAGCTCAAGGAAGAGATCGCCGCCCACTGAGGCCGGCCCTCCTAGATTGCGGGGCGAAAAGGATTTCCTCTCTTCGCCCCGCTTCCACACCTTCGCATTTTTGCTATAGCCGCTGCCCATGTCAGCAGCTGCATCCGCCCGCCAGATTCTCACGCAACTGCATGAGGTCATGGCTGGCCGCCACCATGCCCAACACAAGCTCGACCGTGTGGTCGAGATCATCGCCGATAGCCTGACGAGCGAGGTCTGCTCGATCTACCTCCTGCGTGAGGGTGAACTCGAACTGTTTGCGACCCGCGGTCTCAACCCCGAAGCCGTCCATGTCACGCGCATGGGCATCGGCGAAGGGCTTACTGGGATGATCGCAAAGAACATCGAAACGCTGAACCTGGCCGAAGCCAAGGCGCATCCCGACTTCCTCTATCGCCCTGAAACGGGAGAAGAAAAATTCCACTCCTTCGCCGGGGTTCCGATCGTCTACCGCGAGCGGGCGGTCGGCGTGTTGTGCGTGCAGCATGTCGAGCCGCGCCGTTACGAAGACGTCGAGATCGAGGCGCTGCAGACCACCGCCATGGTCCTGTCCGAACTGATCGCGCACAAGGAACTCGTCGATGACGAGGACACGATCGACCTCGACGAAGTGCCGACCGAATGCGAGGTGCTGGAAGGGCTGACGCTCGTGAAGGGGCTGGCAGCCGGGCGGGCAGTCTTCCATCAGCCGCGCGTCGAGATCGACCAGGTCGTGGCCGAGGACATCGAGGCCGAGCGCCAGCGCGTCTACCGAGCCTTCGACAAGATGCGCGACCAGATCGATGCGATGGGCCGCGAGCCGGAATTCGGGAAGGGCGGCGAACATGTTGAGGTTCTCGAGACCTACAAGATGTTCGCCTATGACGAGGGCTGGAGCCGCCGCATCAACGAGGCGATCGACAGCGGGTTGACCGCCGAAGCCGCGATCGAACGCGTCCAACAGCGCACCCGGATGCGCATGCGCGAAATCGACGATCCGTTGCTTGCCGACCGGATGCACGATCTGGAGGACCTATCGAACCGCTTGCTCAGGATCGTGTCGGGCCAACTCGGCACGGCGGCGTCGCAGGGGCTGAGGCGCGATACCATCCTGTTCGCGCGTAATCTGGGGCCGGCGGAACTGCTCGAATACGACCGGAGGCGCCTGAAAGGCGTGGTTCTGGAGGAAGGCTCGCTCACCGCGCATGTCGTGATCGTGGCACGGGCAATGGGCGTGCCTGTGCTGGGCCGTGTCGCCCGCGTGCGTTCGCGGGTCGCGGAAGGCGACGAGGTTCTGGTCGATGCCGACAAGGGCACCGTGACGCTGCGACCATCGCAGCAACTGCTCGATGCCTTCGACGCGCGCTTCACCAAGAGCCGCGAACGCGCGGCGACATATGCCGAGATGCGCGAGGTCGAGCCCTTCACGCGCGATGGCACGCGGATCACGGTCATGATCAATGCGGGCCTGCGCGACGATGTCAGCGCGCTGCAGCTCACCGGCGCGGACGGGATCGGTCTGTTCCGGACCGAGTTCCAGTTCCTCGTTTCCTCCACCCTACCGGCGCGCGAGCGCCAGATGCGCCTCTATCGCGACGTACTCGACGCTGCCGACGGCAAGCCGGTCATTTTCCGCACAGTCGACATCGGCGGTGACAAGGCTGTGCCTTACCTCGACAACGATACCGCCGAACGGGACGAAAATCCGGCCATGGGCTGGCGCGCCCTGCGCCTCTCGCTGGAGCGTGAAGGCCTGTTGAAGGCGCAGGCTCGCGCGCTGCTCGAAGCAGCGTCAGGCAGGCAGCTTTCGGTCATGTTCCCGATGGTCTCCGAGCCTTGGGAATTCGACGCGGCCAAGGCGATCTTCGAAGAGCAGCTCGATTTCCTGCGCGAACGCCGCAAGGTGCTGCCCGAAACGATCGAATACGGCTGCATGCTGGAGGTGCCATCGCTGGCCGAGGTGCTCGACCTATTGCTCCCCCGCCTCTCGTTCATTTCGATCGGCACCAACGATCTTACGCAATTCCTTTTCGCGGCAGACCGCGCCAATCCGAAATTGGCTGCCCGTTACGACTGGTTGAGCCCCTCGATCCTGCGCTTCCTCGCCCGCATCTCTGCCAACATGGTCGGCAGCGATGTGCGTATCGGGGTATGCGGCGAGATGGGCGGGCGGCGGCTGGAAGCGCTGGCCCTGATGGGGCTCGGCTTCACTCGTCTGTCGATCACGCCGGCCGCAGTCGGGCCGATCAAGGAACTGGTGCGCAAGGTGTATTTGCCGGACCTGACCAGCCAGATGCAACGCTGGCTGATTTCGCCTCCTGCGGACATGCGGGCGGCGCTCACCGAATGGGCCTTGAGCAACGACATTGAAATCGAGTGATTTGGTCGCTCATGCGGTGCATTTCGTCGGCTTGCTGTCTGCCGCAACCGTGCACGGCACTTGACACGAATTGCCGCAACCCCTCTTTTCGCGTCCAGCCAGGGACGGGAACACCCGCATAGGGTCATACATTCGGGATTCGCATGGAAGAAGACGACGCCGTCGAAATCGAGAAAACGCGCGTGCAACGCGTGGGTGAGCGCTTGCGCGAAACGCGCGAGGCCAAGGGACTGTCGATCGAGCAGGTTGCTGCCGACACCCGTATTCCGCAGCGACACCTTGCCACGATCGAGGCCGGACAGTTTTCTGCCCTGCCATCGCGCACCTACGCGATCGGCTTCAGCCGCACCTATGCCCGCACTCTGGGCCTCGACGAGAACGAGGTTCTCGACCAGGTCCGCGCTGAACTTGCCGAAGCAGCCGGCGCGCCTGCCGAACAGCCGGCGAAGTTCGAACCCGGCGATCCGGCACGCGTCCCGGGACGCGGCCTCGCATGGTTTGCCGTCTTCGCCGCGATCCTTCTGCTCGGCGGCGTCTACGCCTTCTATTCCAGTTATTTTGCGCCCGGCCTCGGCCCGGCACCGCTCGAAGACCCGGCTGAACAGGTTGCCGAGGAAGAGGCAGCGGAACAGCCTGCGCAGACAGAGCCCGCGGCCCAGCCTACCGGCGGACCGGTTGTCTTCACCAGCGAGATGGATGGCACCTGGGTGAAGTTCTACGATGCCATCGGCACGCGCCTCTATGAAGCGCAGATGGCAGCGGGCGACAGCTACACCATACCCGCCGATGCGGAAGGCCCGCAGATCTGGACCGGTCGCCCCTATGCGCTCGCGATCACGATTGGCGGACAGCCGGTGCCGAAGCTGACCGAGGAAGATACCGTAGTGCGCGACGTGCCGGTAACTGCTGAAGCGCTTCTGGCCCGCGATACCACCCCTGCGGCAGACCCGTCTCCGGCCGCCGACGCAAACGACACCTCTATCTGATCCACGGCGGATAAGCGGCCTTCATCCCCTCGACAGGATCGCGGGGCTACGGCAGATTCCGCAATAACGAAGCCCTTCAAAGGAGCATCCCGAACCATGATCGCACGCAGTGCACGCGCGCTCGGCCTCGGCGGCATCGCCCTGGCTCTCGCCGCGACTTCAATGCCCGTCGCCGCGCAGGACAATTCCGAAACCCGGATCCGCAAGCTGGAATCCGAAGTCCGCGCCCTGCAGCGCAAGGTCTTCCCGGGTGCAGACGGCCGCTATTTCGAGCCCGAGATCAGCGCGCCTGCAACGACGCAGCCGGCAACCACCGCTGCTCCTTCGACAACCGCGGTAACCGACATTCTGACGCGCCTCGACGCGCTGGAATCGCAGCTGCAGCGCCTAACCGCGCAATATGAGGTCGGCGGCAATGCCCTGCGCCTGCTAGAAGAGCGGATCGAAGTGCTCGAATCGGCGAACGCACCGGCGCCCGCGCCCGCCGCCACGACGCGGCCCGCTGCGGCGACTCCGGCGGCAACGACGCCTGCTGCAACCACTCCGGCAGCAGAGCGGCCCGATGCCGCGCGGCTTGCTGCGGTCCAGCAGATCACCAAGCCGCAGACCGACGATCCGGGCGATGACGAATATTCCTACGGCTTCCGCCTCTGGGATGCTGGTTTCTTTCCCGAAGCACAGCAGCAGCTGACACTCTTCGTCGAACGTTACCCCGACCATTCGCGAGCGACTTTCGGTCGCAACCTGCTTGGCCGCGCCTATCTCGACGATGGCAAGCCGGGCGACGCTGCGCCCTGGTTCCTGCGCAATTACCAGGCCGACAAGAACGCAGCACGGGCGGGCGACAGCCTGCTGTTTCTCGCGGAATCGATGATCGCGCTCAAGGATACTCAGCGTGCCTGCATCGCACTTTCCGAATTCGGCGAGACCTATCCGGCGCTCGCGACGGGACGCCTGCAGGGCCAGTATGCAACGGCCCGCAGCAAGGTCACCTGCAACTAAGATGGGTATCGACCCGGAACTGTTGGAGCGGTTCCGGGCCGATCTTTCTGCCCTGTGGCTCGATTATGACGAGCCCGAGGCGAAGCTCGGAATTGCCCTGTCGGGTGGCCCCGACAGCCTTGCGCTTCTTCTGCTGGCCACCGCTGCCTTGCCGGGGCGCGTAGAGGCAGCTACCGTCGATCACGGTTTGAGGGCGGAAAGCGCCGCAGAGGCTGCTCATTGTGCTTCTATCTGTGCGCAGCTGGGCGTGCCTCACAAAACACTCCCTGTACAACTCGCCGGGGGGAACACCCAGAGCCGCGCTCGCGAAGCTCGCTATGCTGCGCTGTCCGATTGGGCGACGGATCGCGGGATAGACACGATCTGCACGGCGCATCACCGCGACGACCAGGTCGAAACGCTGCTCATGCGGCTCAATCGGGGTAGCGGACTGTCCGGCCTTGCCGGTGTGCGTGCCGCGGGACTTGCACCACAGGGCGGGGTTGTCGTGTTGAGACCGCTGCTGGACTGGAGCCGCGAGGAACTCGCTTCGATCGTTGCGGCGAGCGGCTTCCCTGCGGTTAC
>JABDNC010000159.1 GCA_013001165.1 Erythrobacter sp. | reverse complement strand
GCATTGTTCCACTCATCGTCCATCGCATCGAGCGACACGAGGTAAGCCTTCCACTCGTGCTGCTGCATGCAGATGCGATTGAAACGAACCCGGCTACCAAGCTGCTTCTGGCGCACACAGATCCGGGCATCCTTGTTTTCATCGGAAAGCGTCATCGAGGCCGCCTGATGAGCATCCTTGGCGCGCAGCATCGTGGGCTTCTCGTCGTCGCCTGCTGCGAGCGGTGTGGCTGCCAGAAGCGCCCCGGCGGCGATGCAATAGACGGTTTTCGACAAGTTCGTTCCCCTAATTTGCTGCTGAAGCGATTAACTAAGCAGTCATAGAGGGATGCGTCAAACTTGCCGGGTGGTTCATTTCTAGATCACGAAAGAAAAGCGTGCACCAGGCCCATGGCGATATAGAAAAGCAACCAGTAGCCACCGTCGATCCAGTAAAGCGGCTTCTTCGCATCCTGGAAAAGATAGTTCGTCCATAGCGCAGGAAGAATGAAACCGACAGCGACGCCGACCGCGGTCAGCACCTTGACCATTACGGAGAGATCGACCGCGTAGCTCGCGAAAGTATGCGCCAAGGTCCAGCTCGCCAGAAGCGCCAGAAGGAAGGTGAGGCCATACGTCTTGGCGGGATTGGTACTCTTTAGATCTTCCTCGGTCTTTCCGACGGCCATCATCCAGCTCTTGCCCATGATCGGCCCGTACCAGATGCCGCCCACGACAAATCCGGCCAGCGCCGCCAGAACGACTGCCAGCCAATTCACATCCAAAAGATCCATCTGACCTCTCCCTCGCAGAGTCGACCCACGCTTGTGCTAGCGCAAATGCGCGAAGGCGTGTAGGGGCGCGCGCAAATCCACGGACATTGGCATGAACACCACCACCTCCCCGATCCCCGACCAGAAGAAGGTCGGCATGGTTTCTCTCGGCTGCCCCAAGGCGCTGGTCGACAGCGAGCGCATCCTCACGCGCCTGCGCGCAGACGGCTATGCGATGAGCCCCGACTATGCCGGCGCCGATGTTGTGCTGGTCAACACCTGTGGTTTTCTGGACAGCGCGAAGGAAGAAAGCCTGGCCGCAATCGGCGAGGCCATTTCGGAAAACGGCCGCGTGATCGTGACCGGCTGCATGGGCGACGAAGCCGAAGCGATCCGCGCGGCACATCCGCAGGTGCTCGCGGTGACCGGTGCGCACCAGTACGAACAGGTAGTCGAGGCTGTCCACGAACATGCCCCGCCCAGCCAGGGTCCCTTTATCGACCTCATCCCGCAGCCGGATGTGAAGCTGACGCCGCGCCATTACAGCTATCTGAAGATTTCCGAGGGCTGCAATCACTCCTGCGCATTCTGCATCATCCCCGACCTGCGCGGAAAGCTCGCCAGCCGCCGGATCGATGCGGTGCTGCGCGAAGCGGAAAAGCTGGTCGCGGCGGGCACGAAGGAACTCCTCGTCATCAGCCAGGATACGAGCGCCTATGGCGTCGACACGCGCCACGAGAGCCGCATGTGGAAAGGACGCGAAGTCCGCGCCCACATGACCGACCTCGCCCGCGAACTGGGCCAACTGGACATCGGTGGCGGGACCCCGCCGTGGGTCCGGCTGCACTATGTCTACCCCTACCCGCATGTCGATGCGGTGATCCCGCTAATGGCCGAAGGGCTGCTGACGCCTTACCTCGACATCCCCTTCCAGCATGCCAGCCCCAAGGTGCTGCGCGCGATGAAGCGTCCCGCGAACGAGGCCAAGGTGCTCGACCGGCTCAAGGGCTGGCGCGAGATCTGCCCCGATATTGCGGTCCGCTCCAGCTTCGTGGTCGGCTTCCCCGGCGAGACGGAGGAAGATTTCCAGTATCTGCTCGACTGGCTCGAGGAAGCGCAACTCGACCGCGTCGGGGCATTCCGTTTCGAACCCGTCGAGGGCGCTCAGGCCAATGCCCTGCCCGATCCAATCCCCGAGGCCGTGAAGGAAGAACGCTACGCGCGGATCATGGAAGTGACTGCGCGGATCAGTGCGGAAAAACTTGCTGCCAAAGTTGGCAAGACGATGCCGGTCATCATCGACGAGGTCGGCGGGCCCGACGAGGACGGCGATATTGGCGCGACAGGCCGCAGTCAGGCCGACGCACCGGAAATCGACGGCGCGGTTTACCTTCGCAACGTTCCGGAAACGCTGGCTGCGGGCGAAATTGTTTCGGTGAAAGTCGAGGACGCCGACGAGCACGACCTTTTCGGTGTCATCGCCTGACGCAAATGCGAGGCGCCGGCAGGTTAACCCTGTTGAAGCACCCCGCCACCTTTAGTCCATTCGATTGAATCGAAACGGTTAATCACGCGCCAATTTCTGCGGCTCGTCGAGGAAACGACGCGAGCCGTTAATCCAACATCCTACCGCGCCCTTAACCATTGTGAGGCCAGCTTTCGGGCGCATCCCGTGAAAAAATCGCACCCGCGTCAAAACATTCTTAAACTTAATGAGCGCATAAGCGCCTCGGATGAACGACCGAAGCGCCTTTGTCGAAGGTCCCGGCCCGCACGAAACGCCGAATTCCGGTATTTCGAAGGGCTTGCTGGGACGCCTGCGCCACCTGCTCTATGCAGGTGCGGTTTCGCTCGCCCTCATGTTTTTCCTGTTCCTTGCGCCGATCGACCAGTTCAGCTGGCTGTTCCAGTCCAAGCTTGCGAACCACTCGCCCTCCGGGGAAATCGTCTTCATCGGCGTTCCCGGCGACATGGAAGACCCCGCGCTCGACCATCGCCGCATCGAACTTGCCGAAACTCTGCGAGAGCTCGAACGTCAGGGCGTCGGCAAGATCTACATCGACCTGGTGCTTGACCGGGCGTCGACCAGCGAAAGCGATCAGCAACTTGCGGAAGCCATCGCCGACCTGGGGCCGCGCGCCGCGCTTGTAGACCATATCGAACGCTCGCCAACTGCAGGCGAAAGGACACGTCGTACGATCGATGCGATTGCCGGTGACAGCGACCGCGTCGTCACGCGCCGTGCGACCAACTGGCTCGGCCTCGTTTGGACGAACGAATACGGTCACACGGTCGAAGGGCGCCGCTATCCTTCGCTCGCCGCATCGCTTGCCGGCATCGACGATGCCCAGCCCGGTGAATTCCAGATCGACTATACGATTCCGTCCGACGAGTTCGCGTCGGTCGAGCTTGCCGCCTTCGCGCGAGGCGATTCCGACCTGAACCTTGCCGGCCGCACGGTCATCATCGGCGAAGGCGAAAGCGTTGCTGATGCCCAGATCAAGGTCCCGGGCAATTACGGCGTCCCGCCAAGCTTTGTCAGCATCTACGGCGCCGAAACGCTGCGCGCAGGCCGTACTGGCTTCGTCGGCGCGCTTCGCGCCCTGACGATCTTCGCTTTCCTTCTCGGGGCGATGATCATTGCGGTTCGCAAGCGCAAGCGCCGTCAGCTTGGATATGTGGCGCTGGTCCTTAGCCTCCCCACTGCGCTCTATTTCGGCAGCCACGTCGGCGTGCGCATGGAGCTGTCCTACTGCTTTGCACTCATCGGGGTGTACGGCCTGTTCCGCTCGCGAGCCCAACTCAAGGACCGGCTCGCGCTCGTCGACAACGAGACTGGCCTGCCGCGTCTGCGCGCTCTCGAGGTCAGTGCGCTCAAGAACAATTTGACGCACGGTCATATCGTCGTTGCCCGCATCCATGGATACGAACACGTCCTAAAGACGCTCGCGCGCGAGGACCGCTCGCAATACATCCTCAAGCTTGTCGATCGCCTGCGGGCTTCCGACAGCGAACTGGCGATTTTCTACGAGGGCCACCACCTCGGCTGGCATACGAAGGAAGACGATACCGAGGCCCTGGCAGATCACCTGGAAGGCCTGCGTGCAATCTTTGCCGCGCCGATCAGCGTTGCCGGTTCCTCGGTCGATGTCGGCATCAGCTTCGGCGTGGCGCGCCTCGACGGCGATCCTTCGACCCGCCTTGCCGCCGCGCTCGCGGCCGCAGAGGAAAGCTCCGAAGCCCTCAATCCGATCAAGATCGCGGAAACGGGCTCGCACTTCGACCAGCTGTGGGACATCTCGCTGCGCGCACGCATCGACGAGGCGATGGAAGCTGGCGAGATCTACTGCGTCTATCAGCCCAAGATCGATACCGCTCACAACACCATGACGGGTGTCGAGGCGCTGGTGCGCTGGCACGATCCGGCGCGTGGCTTCATTCCGCCGATGCACTTCATCGCCCAGTGCGAGAAGGCGGGTCGCATGGAGCACCTGACCCGCTACGTGCTGCAAAGCGCCTGCAGCGCGGCAAGGCTCATGCACTTCCGCGGCCGCACCGTGTCGATGTCGGTCAACATGTCCGCGACGCTGCTCGGCGACATGCGAATCGTCGGCATCGTCCGCAATGCATTGCAGGCATCCGGCTTCGATCCGCGTTTCCTGATCCTGGAAGTGACCGAAACTTCGCGTATCGGCGACCTCGCCACGGCCTCTACCATCCTCAATGAGCTGAAGGCGCTGGGCGTCCGTATTTCGATGGATGACTTCGGTACCGGCGCGGCCAATTACGAAACCTTCTTCGAGCTGCCGTTCGACGAACTGAAGATCGACCGCCTTTTCGTCTCGAATCTGGCTAAGAGCCAGAAAGCAAAAGCAATTGCGGCAAGTGTCGTAGCGATGGGTAAGGAAGCGCGAATCACTGTCGTCGCAGAGGGTGCCGAAGACGCGGAAACCCTGAAAATCCTTAACGAAATCGGCTGTCACTACGTTCAGGGCTACGTTCTGTCGCGACCGATATCTTTGACTAACCTATTGAAATTCAACGTTTCTGGAAAGGGCGACGTCCTGGAAGCATAGTTAACGCTTTACAAACAGTTATGGTTAATGAACAAAGCATCCTGTTAACCAACAGGAGGCTTCTATGTTCGATTTCTGGGGTTGGCTGATGGGCAAGTAAGCCCAAACAAGCCTTTATTATACGAGAGGGTCCCTTCGCGGGGCCCTTTTTCGTTTCCGGGACAGGTCTTTTGACCGCCCATCCAACAGCCGAAACCTTAAGCTGGCTGCGACGTTTGTGAACCATGCCTATCGGGATCCAAACGCGCTTCGCGTTCCACTTGCCTCGCCCCACGGACGTGCTGTTGCAGTTTGAAGCTGCGGCAATCCCGGAACAGACGATCCTTTCATCGAAGACGCACCTGTCGGATTCCCAGCACTGCGCCCGCGTCCCTGCCCAAGACGATATCGGCGAGCGCATCTGGATTCGTGCCGAAGGCGATTTCGAGGTCGACTACGAGGCCGAGGTCGCACCTCAGCGGCAGCTAAGCGATCTCGCCAGCCTTAAGCGTTTGCCCCCACATGAAATGCCCGGCGAGGCTGTCGAATACCTTTTCGACAGCCGCTATTGTCCGGCAGACCGCTTCCAGATCTTCGTCGAGGACGAGTTTGGCGGGACCGATGGTGGCGCACGTATCGCTGCGATCCGCGACTGGATTCGCCAGAACTTCCAATATGTACCCGGCTCTTCCGGCTCGCACACAACTGCCCTCGATACCTTTATCGAGCGTCGCGGTATCTGCCGCGATTACGCGCATACGCTCGTGACGCTGGCCCGCGCGAGCACGATCCCTGCACGCTACGTCGCCTGCTATGCTCCAGGCGTCGACCCGCCCGATTTCCATGCGATAGCCGAGGTATTCCTCGACGACCCGGAAACCCCCGGCGGTGGTACATGGCAGTTGGTGGATGCGACCGGCATGGCTGACCCTGCCCTGACAGCAAAAATTGGCCTCGGGCGCGACGCGGCCGACGTAAGCTTCCTGACCAGCTTCGGCGCGAACGACTTCAAGTCGAGTTCGGTCAGGGTGCGCACCCTCGACAAGTGAATAGGAATGCGATGCTATGGCGCATGATGCAGGGCGCTGATAGGCCAAGCATCAAAGGGAGAGCTACGCCGATGAAGGCACCATGCAAGAGCTGACATTCACCGCCGACCGACTGCTCCTGTTCGGAGCGACCGGCGATCTTTCGCAGCGCATGCTACTGCCGTCTCTTTGCGCGCTCCATGCGGACAACCTGCTCGATCCGGGACTTCGTATCGTCGCGACTGCGCGTTCCGAAATGAGCACGAAGGAATTTCGCCAGTTCGCTCGCGAGGCGCTGGAGAAATATCTTCCCAAGAACCGCCGCGGTCCGATGGCCGATTTCCTCAATCGGCTCAGCTATGTCCCGGTGGATGCGACGACGCCCGAAGGCTATGACGAACTCGCCAGGGAGGTCGGCGAATACAATGGGCTGGCCATCTTCCTGTCGACTGCGCCGAGCCTGTTCGAACCGACGATCGCCGGTCTCGAACGCGTCGGCCTGACGAAGGGCAATGCCCGGATCGCCCTTGAAAAGCCGCTCGGCACCGATCTCGGCTCAAGCTGCGAAATCAACGATGCGGTGGCCAAGGCCTTTACCGAAGACCGCATTTTCCGGATCGACCATTATCTCGGCAAGGAGACGGTGCAGAACCTCCTGGCGCTGCGCTTTGCAAACATCCTGCTCGAGCCGGTGTGGAACTCGAACTACGTCGAGCATGTGCAAATCAGCGTGGCCGAGACGGTCGGGCTGGAATCGCGCGTTGCCTATTACGACGACAGCGGCGCGCTGCGCGACATGGTGCAGAACCACATGCTCCAGTTGCTCGCGCTGGTCGCGATGGAACCGCCCACCAGCTTCGACGCCACCGCGGTGCGCGACGAAAAGGTGAAAGTCCTGCGAGCATTGCGTCCGGTAAATGCGAGCGAGGTCGTCACAGGCCAATATCGTGCAGGTGCCGTCGATGGGCAGAGCGTGCCCGGCTACGACGAGGAACTGGGCAAGGACAGCGACACCGAGACCTACGTCGCGGTGAAGGCCCATGTCGACAACTGGCGCTGGCGCGGCGTGCCGTTCTACCTGCGTCACGGCAAACGCATGCCGCGCCGCGTGACAGAAATCGTCGTGCAATTCCGCTGTATTCCGCATTCGATCTTCGAGGGACGCGGTGCGAAGACCGAACCCAATCGGCTGGTGATCGAAATCCAGCCGAAGGAAAACATCCAGCTTTCCATGATGGCAAAGGTGCCGGGCCTTGGCAGCGACGGGCTGCGCCTGCGCCCCGTCCCGCTCGACATCGCGATGCCCGATGCCTTTTCCGACGTGGTGCGCCGCATCGCCTACGAACGCCTACTTCTCGACCTGATCCATGGCGACCAGACGCTGTTCGTCCGCCGCGACGAAGTAGAGGCGCAATGGGACTGGATCGACCACATCCGCGCCCTGTGGGCCGAAAACGAAACCAAGCCCAAGACCTATGCAGCCGGTACTTGGGGGCCGAGCGCGGCCGTAGCGCTGGCAGAACGCGACGGGGTTACCTGGCACGATGACTAAGCCGTTGAACGAAACCGTCCACCGCGTCACGCAGCGCGTGATCGAGAACTCGCGCAAGTCGCGCGGCGACTATCTCGAATTGATGAACCGCGAGGGCGACAAGCAGATCAACCGCCACTCGCTGTCCTGCTCCAACCTTGCCCATGCATTCGCCGGGGCGGAGGAAGACCAGGAAGCGATCAAGGCCGCCCGCGGGCCGAACCTCGGCATCGTGACCGCGTATAACGACATGCTTTCGGCCCACCAGCCGTATTACCGCTATCCCGAACGGATGAAAATCTGGGCGCGCGAAGTGGGCGCCACCGTCCAGGTCGCCGGCGGCACGCCTGCCATGTGCGACGGGGTGACGCAGGGTGAGGCAGGCATGGAACTGTCGCTTTTCAGCCGCGACACCATTGCGCTCTCTACGATCGTAGCCCTCAGCCACGCCATGTACGACGGCGTCGCGCTGCTGGGCATCTGCGACAAGATCGTGCCCGGCCTGCTCATGGGTGCACTTCGCTTCGGGCACCTGCCAGCTGTATTCGTGCCCTCGGGTCCGATGGGCACAGGGATTTCGAACAAGGAAAAGCAGCGCACCCGCCAGCTCTATGCAGAGGGCAAGGTCGGGCGTGATGAATTGCTGGCAAGCGAAATGGGCAGCTACCATTCGCCCGGCACCTGTACCTTCTATGGCACCGCCAATTCGAACCAGATGATGATGGAGATGATGGGTCTCCACATTCCGGGTGCGGCCTTCGTTCCGCCGGGGGCCAAGCTGCGGCAGGAAATGAGCCGAAAGGCGACGCACAGGCTTGCCGAACTCCGCAAGGACGGCGACGATTTCCGCCCGCTTGGCCACGTCGTCGACGAAAAGGCAATCATCAACGCGGCGATCGGCTTGCTCGCCACCGGCGGCTCGACCAATCACGCGATCCACATTCCAGCCATGGCCCGCGCTGCCGGCATCAAGTTCGACTGGACCGACTTGTCGGAGCTGTCATCGGCGGTCCCGCTGGTCGCACGCGTCTATCCCAACGGATCGGGCGACGTGAACCACTTCCACGATGCCGGCGGAATGGGATATGTGATCGGCACGCTCCTCGACGAAGGGCTCGCGCATGCGGACATCCTGACCGTCGCGGAAGGCGGCTTCGAGGCCTATTCACGCGAACCCGGGATGGATGGCGACGAACTGGTCTGGCGCGATCCCGGCCCGAGTGGCGATACCGAGATGCTTCGTCCTGCCTCCGATCCCTTCCAGGCCGACGGAGGCATGCGCCTCGTCGAAGGCAATCTCGGCCGTGCCTGTTTCAAGTCTTCCGCCGTCGAACGCGAACGCTGGACGATCGAGGCGCCGTGCCGCATTTTCGAAGACCAGCCGAGCGTGAACGAGGCCTTCAAGAAGGGCGAGCTCGACCGCGATGTCGTCGTCGTCGTCCGCTATCAGGGGCCGCGCGCAAACGGGATGCCCGAGCTGCACAAGCTCACCCCTGCCCTCGGCGTCTTGCAGGACCGCGGCTACCGCGTGGCACTCGTCACCGATGGCCGCATGTCGGGTGCTAGCGGCAAAGTGCCCGCAGCCATCCATTGCACGCCCGAAGCGCTGGGCGGCGGGCCGCTGTCCAAGCTGCGCGATGGCGATATCGTGAAGGTCTGTGCGGAAACCGGTACTCTTTCGACCGATGCCGACCTCGATAGCCGCGATGCAGCACCGGAACCGAAGGCAGAGATCGGAATGGGCCGCGAATACTTCGCCATGTTCAGGCATGGCGCGGACGGCGCCGAACAAGGCGCCTCCTCGATGCTGGCAATAGCGGGGCTGTAAAATGGAACTGGTAAGCGTAGACATCGGCGGAACCCATGCCCGTTTCGCCATTGCGACAATCGCCGATGACGGCTCGATCACGCTCAGTGAGCCAGAAACGATCCACACCAAGGATCACGCCAGTTTCCAGACTGCATGGGAAGATTTTCGCGACCGGATGGGAGGATCGCTTCCTCCGCGCGTATCGATGGCGATCGCCGGCCCTGTGGGCGGCGACGTCATCCGCTTCACAAACAATCCCTGGATCATCCGTCCGGCACTGGTGAAGGAAAAGCTCGGGGTCGAAAGCTATTGCATCGTCAATGATTTCGAAGCCGTGGCCCACGCTGTTGCGCGTGTCGGCGAAGATCAGTTCATTCACCTCACCGGACCCAACAAGCCGCTCGCACCGACCGGCAGGCTCAGCGTGCTCGGCCCGGGCACCGGCCTCGGTGTTGCGCATCTCTACCGCGAACCCGACGGCACCTACCGCGTTTCGGCAACCGAGGGTGGGCATATCGACTTCGCCCCGCTCGACCAGATCGACGATGCGATCCTCGCGCGCTTGCGCAAGCGCCACAACCGCGTCTCGGTAGAGCGTGTCGTGGCAGGTCCAGCTATCTCGGACATCTACCAGTCGCTTGCCGCAATGGAGGGCAAGCCTGTCGCCGAAGAAGACGATATCGCGATCTGGACCCGCGGACAGGATGGGAGCGACAGCCTCGCCGCCGCAGCTGTCGACCGTTTCTGCATGTCGCTGGGTAGCGTCGCCGGAGATATCGCGCTGGCACAGGGCGGTTTCGGCGGCGTCGTGATCGCCGGCGGTCTTGGCTACCGCATTCGCGACACCCTGCTCAAATCGGGTTTTGCCGAACGGTTCAAGGCCAAGGGCCGCTTCCAGGAGCTGATGGCCTCGATCCCTGTCAAACTCATCGTCCATCCGCAGCCGGGCCTGTTCGGCGCCGCTGCCGCTTTCGCAAGAGAACACACATGACCGCTATCGCCGACATCATGCAGACCGCGCCGGTCATACCGGTGATCGTGGTAGACGAGGTGGAGCATGCCGTCCCCCTCGCCCGTGCGCTGGTCGCAGGCGGCTTGCGCGTGCTTGAAGTAACGCTGCGGACGCCCGCCGCGCTGGATGCGATCCGCGCGATGAAGCAGGTCGACGGCGCGATCGTCGGTGCTGGCACCGTCACCAACCAGCAGGAACTGGCAGACGCAATCGATGCGGGCAGCGAATTCATCGTGTCGCCCGGCCTGACCGAACCACTCGGCAAGGCAGCGATCCGCGAGGGCATTCCCTTCCTTCCCGGCATCGCCAATGCAGGCGATATCATGCGCGGGCTCGACCTCGGGCTCACCCACTTCAAGTTCTTCCCGGCGATGGCCGCTGGCGGGCTTCCGGCCTTGAAAGCGCTCGCCGCTCCCTTCGGCCAGTGCCGGTTCTGCCCGACCGGCGGGATCACCCTCGAAAATGCGCCTGACTGGCTGGCCTTCGATCCGGTCCTGTGTGTCGGTGGCAGCTGGGTGGCGCCGCGCGGAGTTGTCGACGAGGCTGAAGTCGAAAAGGTCGCCCGCCAGGCTGCTGCGCTCGGCAGCTAGCCGGTCCGCCGCGGATTTTCCGGCGCGAATATCCACACGGGTCCATCGCTATCCTCGGACGGCGATGCGTGGATGCCGCCGATGTTGATCGGTTCGGCGTCCATCAACGCCTCCGCCATCCGAACTGCATCGCTGCGCAAAATGCTGCGCCCGAGACCATCGAAGATCATGACGATGATCTCCCCCCAGATGGAAGGGCGGTAAACGGCAGATCGCGCCAGCGGCCGATATTCGAAACGTTCGCCATTGGACTTGCCGGCGCGTTCCAGATCCTCTGCCGCGAGACCGAGAATATCGTCTTCCATGTCGGCGAGGACCTGGGCGGATCGAGCGATCGCTTCGGGTTGCAACCAGTCAGCCTTGGCCAGGGCCTTACGCATGCGCACACGGTCGTAAGCCGCGTCTTCATTCGAGGGGTCGGTAACCGCAGGGAAGCCGCTCGCCGCAACGATCGAAGCGAGTTCCTCGCGGCTCCAGTCCAGCAGCGGTCTCAACACGACAACCCCGCCCTGTGGTGCAAGTCCCGCAGCACGCACACCGGCAAGGCCGGACAGACCGCTGCCCCGATTTAGGCGCATGAGCAGCGTTTCGACCTGGTCGTCGCGGTGATGCGCCGTGCAGATCGTGTCTATCCCGCGATCCGTCGCCCAATCGGACAGCGCAGCATAGCGAGCTTCGCGGGCGCGGCTCTGGGTGTTCCCCTCGGCGAGTTGTACAGGGAGTGTTTTGTGAGGCAGGCCAAGCTGCGCACAGGTGGATGCACAATGAGCAGCCTCTGCGGCGCTTTCCTCCCTCAAACCGTGATCGACGGTTGCTGCCTCTACGCGCCCCGGCAAGGCAGAGGCTGCCAGCAGGAGAAGCGCAAGGCTGTCGGGGCCACCCGACAGGGCAATGCCGAGCTTCGCCTCGGGCTCGTCATCATCGAGCCATAGGGCAGAAAGATCGGCCCGGAACCGCTCCAACAGTTCCGGGTCGATAACCATCTTAGTTGCAGGTGACCTTGCTGCGGGCCGTTGCATACTGGCCCTGCAGGCGTCCCGTCGCGAGCGCCGGATAGGTCTCGCCGAATTCGGACAAGGCGATGCAGGCACGCTGCGTATCCTTGAGCGCAATCATTGTCTCTGCAAGGAACAGCAGGCTGTCGCCCGCCCGTGCTGCGTTCTTGTCGGCCTGGTAGTTGCGCAGGAACCAGGGCGCAGCGTCGCCCGGCTTGCCATCGTCGAGATAGGCGCGGCCAAGCAGGTTTCGCCCGAAAGTCGCTCGCGAATGGTCGGGGTAACGTTCGACGAAGAGCGTCAGCTGCTGCTGTGCTTCAGGAAAGAAGCCGGCATCCCAGAGGCGGAAGCCGTAGGAATATTCGTCATCGCCCGGATCGTCGGTCTGCGGCTTGGTGATCTGC
>JABDNC010000143.1 GCA_013001165.1 Erythrobacter sp. | reverse complement strand
TGCGGCTGCAGCGGGGTATTCAGCTCCTGCACGACCTGGTTGTCGATCAGCACCGCGCCGAGAAAAGCAGCCTCCGCCTCGACATTGCTCGGCAGGGTCCGGCCCTGCGGCTCCTTGGCGGGGGTCGAATCGGTGTCGGGGAAGAGAAGGTCGGTATTGGCCATGCGCTGCACCATGTCCGAGCGGGACTCCTTCGACAAGCGAATGGGCGTGCCGATTTGTCTCAGCTGCTTGTGGATATCGGGGATGAAAACATGCCCCCTTGCCCCGCACCCTCGCAGTTGCGAAAGCAGCCTTTGAACAATGACCGATTCCGCATCCTCATCCGGCGACCAGCGCATTGCGAAGATCGAGCTCGACGAGGAGACGATCATCTGGCGCAATGCCGATATCGAACAGGAACGGCGTATCGCCATCTTCGACCTGATCGAGGAGAACACCTTCAAGCCGGTGCGCGCGGCAGAGCGCGGCGCAAACGGTCCCTATCACCTGCGGCTTGCCGTGCGCGACGGGCGGCTGCTGCTGACCATTGCCGATACGGATGACGCGGTGCTGGAGGAATTGCTGCTCGGCCTTGCGCGTTTCCGTCGTCCGATCCGCGAATATTTCGCGATCTGTGACAGCTATTACCAGGCCATCCGCAAGGCGACGCCGGGCGAGATCGAGACGATCGATATGGCCCGGCGCGGCATTCACAACCGCGCCGCCGAACTGCTGCTCGAACGGCTCGATGGCAAGGTCGAGACCGATTTCCCCACCGCGCGCCGCCTCTTCACGCTGATTTGCGTGCTCCACATCAAGGGCTGATCATGGCGCGCAGGAAGAAGAAGGGCCGGATTGGGCTGATCGTGAAGTTGGCGCTGCTGCTGGCACTGATTGGCGGCGGCTACTGGCTATGGCTGGAATACGAACAGCGTGGCTGGCGACCCGACGAGACGGTCTATCCCGACCAGGGCGCGCTGATTGGCGAGGGTGACGGTGCTGTCGATTTCGAAGTGCTCAAGGGGCTGGGGGCCGGATTTGTCTATCTCGAAGCCAGTCGTGGTGCGCGCGGAAAGGATGCCAATTTCTCGCGCAATCTCGAGGCGGCGCGCGAGGCGGGATTGCAGGTCGGTGCGGTCCACCTGTTCGATCCTTGCGAAACCGCAGACGGGCAGTCGGCCAATTATGTCACGATCGTCCCGCGCGATGCGGAGCTTCTGCCGCCAGCGATCCGCCTGACGCGGACCGCCGACCAATGCTTCGAACGCGTGTCGGAGGCCGCGGTCCAGAGCGAGCTGCTCACGCTGGTGAACCAAATCGAATCGCATACCGAAGCGCCGGTGGTCCTCGCCTCGGGTGAAGAGTTCGAACGCCGCTATCGTCCTGCGCGCCGGCTCGAACGCGCGCTCTGGCTCGATGGTGACATGAGCGAACCCGACTATGGCGGGAGGCCATGGACCGTATGGACGGCCAATTCGGCCTATGCCAGCGAAGCGGCAGAGAAGCCCTTGCGCTGGCTGGTCGTGCGACCCTAGGAGTGGGCGCATGACCGACGAAGAGCTCATCGCTGCCGCGCGCAGCGCCGCCGAAAACTCCTATTCGCCTTATTCCAGTTTTGCCGTGGGCAGCGCGCTGCGCTTTGCCGATGGCAGCGTGGTCACGGGCACGAATATCGAGAATGCGAGCTACGGCCTTGCGCTGTGTGCAGAGACGGTCGCGGTGTCCAAGGCCATGGCCGACGGCGTGCGCGGAGGGCTGGAAGCGGTCGCTGTCACGGGCCCGCTCGACAAGGGCGGCGATGCGCCAATTACGCCGTGCGGGCGCTGCCGCCAGGTGCTCAACGAACTCGCGCAGCTTGGCGGCACCGATCCGCTGGTCCTGTGCGTCGGCCCCAAGGAAGTGCGCCGCATTCGCCTGAGCGAATTGCTGCCCGATGCCTTCGGCCCCGCAAGCCTCGACTAACAGACTTCCTTCATCATTGACGTTTATACCGCCCCTGTGGCGCGATGATTGATCGCGTCTGGAGCAAATCCAATGAAATTCGTTCAGCTTGAATCGCGCGGCGGCAATTACATGGTCGTCGCGAGCAATGTCGCCTGGCTCCGCGTCGGCGAAAACGGCCAGACGCTCGTCGGGATTGTCGGCGGCCAGCCGCTGTTGGTCAGCGGCGCACCCGAAAGCGTTGCCCAGAAATTGCTCGCAGCCTGACACACGCCGACTTCGAGTCCGAAGGAGCCCGGCATAGAAAAAGGGGCCGAGCCTTGCGGCCCGACCCCTGTTCGACTGAAGGAATCTACAGCCTGCTGGCGATCAGAAGCTGCCGCCCAGCGTCAGAACGACCTGGTTGCGGTTGCCGTTGACCGACGGAGCGATGACGTCGCTGACGTTGTATGTCGTGTAGCGATATTCGAGGCGGCCGAAGACACCACCGAAGCTGCGCTCATAGCCGACGCCAACGCGTGCACCTTCGAGATTGTCGGCGAGCTCGATGTCGACATTGCTGTAGCCGGCCTTGAGGTAGATGAGGTCTTCTTCGCCGACCTGGAGGCCGAGACGCAGGCCGCCATAGATGTCGAGACCGGCGTCACCGAAATCGTCGCTGATCGAGGTGTCCGAAACTTCTGCTTCGATGCCGA
The DNA here is from genome assembly GCA_013001165.1 of Erythrobacter sp. GTDB lineage: Bacteria > Pseudomonadota > Alphaproteobacteria > Sphingomonadales > Sphingomonadaceae > Qipengyuania. The sequence goes on along the minus strand of JABDNC010000143.1, from coordinate 585 downwards.
TGATCGTATCGCCGGTATCGATATCCCAGCCTGCGGTCAGACCGTAAACTACGCCGCTTTCACGCTCCGTGTCGGTCGCGACTTCGAGGCTGATGACGTCGTAGCCGCCTACGACACCGACCTTGATGCCGCCCATGTCATCGGAAGTGTCTTCCTGAGCCAGCGCTGGCGTTGCAGTCATGGCAGCGCCGATAGCGGCTGCAATAGCGATCTTCTTCATTGAACTTGCTCCCTAATTAAGAAGCAAATCAAGTAATCAAAAAAAGCACATAAAAAAGGGCTCTTCTCGGAAGATAGCTCGAAGTCACCGGCGTGTGATATTACTGGCACACCTTGATTTGCCGCTATCCGCGCGCTCGCGCGAAGGTTTCAGGCGTCCTGCGCGTCCAGCCACTCGACCAGAGCCGCAAGGCAATCGCGCGCAAGCATCTTGCAACGCTCGGGCGACCAGCCCTGCTCGGGCTCGGGATCGGCGTGGTTGTCCTTGTAGGGCATTTCCAGCGTCATCGAAGTCGCGCCGAAACGTTCGGCGACCTGCGTCGTGCTCATAGAGAGGTTCGCCTTGCCCGGTGCGGCCTTGGTATA
>JABDNC010000049.1 GCA_013001165.1 Erythrobacter sp. | reverse complement strand
ACACGGCCGCCGGCATTGATTCGCGGACCGAGTGCGAAGCCGAGATCCGAACAGATCGGTGCGCGCTTCAGGCGGCTCGCGTCGATCAGGGCCGACATGCCGATATTGTCGCGCCGACCCATGACCTTGAGACCCTGCGCCACGAATGCACGATTGAGGCCGTGCAGGGCCGCCACATCGGCCACCGTACCCAGGGCGACGATGTCCAGCAGCGCAAACAGGTCGGGCTCCTTGCGGTTCTCGAAAAAGCCGCGAGCCCGCAATGTGCGAACGAGCGCAATCGCGAGCAGGAAAGCAACGCCTACAGCCGCCAGGTGTCCGTGCGCCGCAGCCAGATCGTTCTCGTCGAGCCGGTTAGGGTTGACCAGTGCCGCTGCCCTCGGAAGCTCTGGAGAGCACTTGTGATGATCGACCACGATCACGTCGATCCCGGCATCGCTGGCCATCGCCAATGCTTCGTGCGCCATCGCGCCACAATCCACGGTGACGATCAGGCTCGATCCGCTCTCGCCAAGCTTTACGAGGGCCTCTCCCGAAGGACCGTATCCTTCGAGCAACCGGTCGGGAATGTAGTAGTCGGCATCCATGCCGAGTTCGCGCAGCAGGCGGATCAGCAACGCCGAACTGGTGGCCCCATCCACGTCGTAATCGCCGTATATCGTTATCTTTTCCCGGCTCAGGATCGCCTGAGCGATGCGATCTGCAGCTGTCTCCATATCGTTGAACTCGGACGGATCCGGTAGGAACTCGCGCAAGGTCGGTGTGAGATGACGCGGTACATCCTCGGCAGCGACGCCGCGCGCCAACAGCAATTGGCGGACGATAGCGTCATCATCGCCCATGTGACCCTGTCCAAGGTCCATGTTGCCGCCCCTCCAACGCCATGCGCGTCCGGTAAGCGACTGCGATACGCCATAGACGTGAGGAAGTGCGGTTGTGGCCATGCGTTCTTTCTACAGCGCACATGGGCGGCGCGACAAGCGCGGCGGCGTTGACAATCGACAGGCGCTTGCGATGAGTGTCGGGTGATGACCGAGCGTCCCCTCCTGATTGCCTGGCACAGCCGCACCGGAACGAGCAAAGCGCTCGCCAAGGCCGCTCTGGAAGGGGCTGGTGACCTTGCGGAGATGATCGAGGCAAGTGAGGTCCGGGAGGAACACGTGCTAGCCGCCCGGGGATACCTGTTCGCCTGCCCCGAGAACCTCGCCACCATGAGCGGGATGATGAAGGAGATGTTCGACCGTCTGTACTATCCCGTGCTCGGGAGGATCGAGGGCAGGGGCTATGCGACGATCATCGCGGCCGGCTCGGACGGAGAGGGCGCGCAGCGCCAGCTCGATCGGATTGCCACAGGATGGCGGCTGAAACGTGTGGCCGATCCCATGATCGTGAACACCGATGCGCAAACGCCGGAGCGGATACTGGCGCCGAAGACCGTCTCGGAAAACGTTCTGCAGCTCGCAAGGGAGATGGGGCAGGGCCTTGCACAAGGGCTTGATGCCGGAATTTTCTAGGTTTCTTCATCCAAAACGGTTCAATAGCCCTGAAGCAGACTCGACGAACAGGCCGCGAGCCGTCAAGCATGGCCGGGAAGGGGACTGCTTGGATGGGTAGGGACGTACCATCTGATTTTGCAGAAGGACGCGCGTCGCAGGATTTGCCTCCGGGCATCTTCCTGCTCTTCGCGTCGGATAAACGGCCTAAGCGGCTCGATGTCATGAACGCTATTGAGGATTCTCAATCGGCGTCGATTTCGCACGACCCATCGATGATCCCTCTCGACCGTGAACCTAAAGGAGATCGCGGAGCAACCGCGCATGCGGGAGACTGGGTCGAAATCCTGCAGTGGGGCATGACATTCGACCTTCTCGGCATTGCGCCGGGTCCGGGCGTTCGCATGCCGGATATCGGTTATCGTTTCGGCTGTGCGGTGAATGTGCCCGACAGTAAGACCGGCGCTATGGCTCTCGTGCCCGGGCCGCATCTCCTCGACGGGGCGAACAGCCTGCCGATCGTTCGGGCCATGCTCGATCTTGCATCGCATCTGGCCCAGGCCTTGCCGCAGGTCGAGGCGGTATGCTGGTCGCCCGCCCGTAGCGCCATCGGCGTGCCGCTATTTTCCCGCACGGTCGCCGCATGGCTATCGGGCGGACCGTTTCCCGCACTCGGACTTGCCGGTTTCGCGCAGCAGCAAGGTGGCAGGCTGGTCAGCGAAGGCCTGTCCTATTTCGTCGGTCAGGAACTGTCGCTGACACCCGAGCTTGCCGCCAATCCCGTTGCCGCCACACAGCTGGGGGCGCGGCTGGTTCACGATATCGTGGGTACAGGCCGCGTTGAGGAAGCGCGAAGCTTCATCACCGATACCGGCGTCCCGCTAATGTTGACCCCGCTCGGTGACGGCGTGACCGTGGAGGTTTCGCCCATGTAGGCGGACACAGGGTTGGAGGGGCGCACAACTAAAATACCCAGCCGCACAAGGCTGGCATTCCGCGCGGTCAATCGCCGCGGTGCACCCGGCCATGTTCCCGGTCTACAACGTCACCACCTGTTGCCGCGACAGCTGCTCGCACAGCGATGCTTTGGCAGAATGTTCGATGCGATCGGGAGCCTTCATGTCGGTTTCGACGACTTCCGAACGAACGGGATGCTTCTCCCCGCCCAGGAAGAGGCCGCCTTGCGCATGGCCTTGCCAATGCATCGCGGGCCACATCGCGATTATAACCGCATGGTCATCGAGCGTGTCGGGCATATCGAGGGCTGCTGGTCGCGAAAGCGTGCCAGCGACCCTGAAATCGCCCGTGATGATGCCCTGATGCGGCTCGGCTTGTTGCAATCTGCCTTGCGCAAGCGGTTGCTCGACGGGGCGAGGCCCTTCCTGCTCAACCGGCGCGATCCGAGCGCGTGCAAGCCCGATTTCACCGAGCTTGACGCGCTAGCCGAGCAGCTATGGCATGCGACCTAGGCGGTAGCCTTTGCCAGCGCTTCCTTGGCGGCGATGTATTCGCTTTCGAGACGCGCCACCATGTCCGCGACCGGCCCGACGCTCTTGACGGTGCCGATACCCTGGCCCGAACCCCAGATGTCTTTCCAGGCCTTGGCCTTGGTATTGCCGCCGCTGCCGAAGTTCATCTTGCTCGGATCACTTTCCGGCAGGTTTTCGGGGTCGAGACCGGCGTTCTCGATGCTGGAACGCAGGTAGTTGCCGTGCACGCCGGTAAAGAGGTTCGAATAAACGATGCCGTCGGCGCTGCCCTCGACGATGCCCTGCTTGTAGCCGTCGACTGCATTGGCTTCGTCGGTCGCGATCCACGGTGATCCGATATAGGCGAAGTCAGCGCCGAGCGCCTGTGCGGCGAGGATAGAACGACCATGCCCAATCGAGCCGGACAGCGCGACCAGCCCGTCGAACCATTCGCGGATTTCCTGCATCAGCGCGAAGGGACTGAGCGTACCGGCATGGCCACCTGCACCCGCGGCAACGGGGATGAGTCC
>JABDNC010000092.1 GCA_013001165.1 Erythrobacter sp. | reverse complement strand
GCCGTGTAGACCAGTTCGCCGCCATAGGGGTGGCGCTGATGGACCGGCAGTTCGTTGCAATATTCGACCGTCTCGATGACGCGGTCGATGTCGGAGAAGTCGAGCTTCGGATCGACGCCTTGAGTGTACATGTTCAAGGCCATTGTCACGAGGCAGCAATTGCCGGTGCGTTCGCCATTGCCGAACAGGCAGCCCTCGACACGGTCGGCACCGGCCATCAGCGCGAGTTCCGCTGCCGCGACGCCGGTTCCGCGGTCGTTATGCGTGTGGAGGCTGATGACAGCACTCTCGCGATTGGGCAGGTTGCGGATGAAATATTCGACCTGGTCGGCGTAGATATTGGGCGTTGCCGCCTCCACCGTTGCCGGCAGATTGAAGATGATCGGGTGCTCGGGCGTGGGTGCCAGCACTTCCATCACAGCCTCGCAAACCTCGAGGCTGAAATCGAGTTCGGCGGTCGAGAAGGTTTCTGGCGAATACTCGAAATGCCAGTCGGTATCGGGTTGCTTTGCCGCTTCGTCGCGCATGACCTTGGCGCCGTGCACCGCGATATCGCGGACCTGGTCCTTGGTCATCCCGAACACGACCTCGCGCCATGCGGGGCTGACGGCATTGTAGAGATGGACGATAGCCGCGCGCGCGCCGGTCAGGCTGGCAAAGCTGGTGCGGATCAAATCCTCGCGGCTCTGGGTGAGGACCTGCACCATCACGTCATCGGGAATGCGGCCCGACTGCACGAGGCCCGAGATGAAGTCGAATTCGGTCGCGCCCGCGCTGGGGAAACCGACCTCGATTTCCTTTACGCCGACTTCGACAAGCAGGTCGAAGAAGCGGTTCTTCTTGTGCGCGTCCATCGGGTCGACAATCGCCTGGTTGCCATCGCGCAGGTCGGTCGAGAGCCACCGGGGCGGTGCGGTGATCGTGCGCGTGGGCCATTGCCTGTCGGTCAGCGGGACCTGCGGGAAAGGCGAATATTTGGAGCTCGGGTTGGTGAGCATGGGCATTTCAGGAGTACTCGTATCGGGAGGCTGCTTTCAGGTCGGTCGGCCCTTGGGTGCGCGGCGCACCTTCATTGGCACGCCAAGGTCACGCCCAAGGGCGGGTAAGTCGCAGAATTAGTCCGATGCGGGTCATATCATGCTGCATTGCGCAATCTTGCGGCAAGTTCAAGCGCCAGTTTGCATAATTACCGAAAGCGGAGCCGCTCGCGGTTCAATTGTTGCACACTGGTGACGCCCATGAGGCGCATGGCACGCTCGATCTCTTCCTTCAGGATAGTGAGCGCGCGTTCGACACCTTCCTGGCCTGCAGCGGCCAGGGCGTAAAGATAGAGCCGTCCGCCCGATGCGCCGGTGGCGCCCATGGCGAGGCTCTTCATCACATGCGTTCCGCGACGCACGCCGCCGTCGAGGATGATCTCGATCTCGCCGCCCACGGCATCGACGATTTCTTCGAGCTGGTCGAATGGGGCGCGGCTGCCGTCGAGTTGCCTGCCGCCATGGTTCGAAATCCAGATCGCGTCAGCTCCGATATCGACCGCACGGCGCGCGTCGGCCACGCTCATCACGCCCTTCAAGGCGAATGTCCCGCCCCAGTCCTGCCTGATGCGGGCAGCGGTATCCCAGTCCATGCCGGTGTCGAGCATAGTGTTGAAATACTCCTGGATGCTGACCGCCTTGCCCGAGCCTTCGGCCACGTAGCTGTCGAGATTGGGCAGGCGGAATTTCGGTCCGAAGACATAGTCCAGCGTCCAGCGCGGACGGGTTGCGTAGCTCCAGAGCGAGCTTGCCGAAAACCGCGGCGGGGTAGTGAAGCCCGAGCGCAGGCACCGCTCGCGCTTGCCCGAAACGATTGTGTCGACGGTTAGCGCCAAGGCGTCGAAGTCGGCGGCCTTGCAGCGCTCGATCATGCTAGCATTCAGCCCCTTGTCCTTGTGAACATAGAGCTGGAACAGCTTGGGCGCGCTGGTGAGGGCTGCGATCTCCTCGATCGAGTGGGTGGCGAGGCTCGAAATGCCGAACCAAACGCCGAATTTCTCTGCCGCCTTGGCCACCGCACGTTCTCCGTCGCGATGGAAGGCGCGTTGCAGCGCGGTCGGGCTGAGCATCAGGGGAAGCTCGCTCCGGCAACCCATTATCGTGCAACTGGTGTCGATAGTCTCCACGCCCGCGAGCACGTCGGGCACGAGATCGACCTCGTCGAAGGCGCTGGTGTTGCGCGCCTTGGTCAGCTCGTCATCGGCCGCACCGTCGATGTAGTCGAACACCGGCCACGGCAACCGCGCCTTCGCGAGCCTGCGGAAGTCATCGATATTGTGGCAGTCAGATAATCTCATGGGCCCCTGGTGCCGAATATCGCGTTGAGCTGGTCCATCGTATAGCGGGTGGCAATGCGCCCGCGGTTCGACGTCATCCGCTTCAGCGTCTCATAGCGCGAATCCTGCTCGAGGCATCCTTCGCCGCAAATCTGCTCGGTCGCCTCCGCTTGCCACTGGTTGTGCCAGATACGCCCGCCCGGCGTGCCGACGAATCCGTCGATCCGCGCATCAATATCGGTGGCGAGGTCGAGGCTGGACGGGATTTCGGAGGCATACTCCGCATCCACCCCGCCATGCGAATGGAAGCTGGCGACCACGTGAAAGCCCAGCGGTACGCCCCAATCGAAGGCGCACTCGGCCCGTCCGCCCGGATAGATGGTCGAGGTCTGGAG
>JABDNC010000061.1 GCA_013001165.1 Erythrobacter sp. | reverse complement strand
CTGAGCCGGGCGAAGCGCCCGAGGCCGACCGGCTGATGGAAGCCGTCAGGGGATCACTTGCGCGCTTCAAGCACCCCGTAAAACTGCTGGTGATAGACAGCCTGCCGCGCAACGCGATGGGCAAGGTCCAGAAGAATGTCCTGCGCGAGCGGTTCGGGGACGTCGTTGCTTGAGGCTGACCGGCAATGCTCGGGACGGCCTGTGCTTCCCCGCCTGGATGGCAAGGTCGGGTCGGCAGATGCCTGACTGTTCTTTTAAACTCAGGCCCTTAACAGATCACCCACGACTGTCGCATCGAGTGCTCCGCTTCGATTTGCGCAGACGAAGTCGGAAAGATTTAGTTCATTAATGAACTAGGTTCTTGATTTCGTGATGCTTCGCGTTTTGTTGTGCTGCGCGTGCCATGCCATGTCCGCCCTCGCGCGACCAATGCATTGGCCCAGCTTTAGGGGGGAAGGACACCCCCTGCGATTTTAGCCAATTCACAATCCTTCATGTGGCTGGCGTGTCGAAGCTGCGCACCAAGACAGAAGCGGGCGACGACTGATTGTGTCACAGTTCCGGCAGCCAAGACTTTGGGGGATTAGTCGTCAAATCCGGCGAAAAAATGAGGCGTGCCGATTTCTTGATGCTCTTGGCCTATGCCTCGGACCTCGCGACCGGCCATTCCCGCGATTTCGCGCTTCGATCCTGCGTCCTTGGGATGCGCCTCGCCGAACATACCGGATTCGATGAACAGGAACGGCGGAACGTCTATCAACAGTCGCTTTTGCGCTACGTCGGTTGCAGCGCGGACTCTGACTTGATGGCAGAGGCGCTGGGCGACGAGATCGAACTCAGGAAGGAACTCGCAGGTCTTGACATGGGTGACAAGGCGAAGGTCGGTCAGGTCTTCATCAATGCGTTCAAGCGCCGTTTCGCGCATTTGGAACCCGCCGCGCAGCAGGCGGCGATAGAAGAGGCTCTGAAAGGCGCGCTCGGTGTCACGTTGCCGATCCTGAGCGCGCATTGCGAGGTCGCGCAAAGGCTGGGCGCGCGGCTAGGCCTTTCTGAGGAGATCCGCGCGAACCTCGGCCAGATCTATGAACGCTGGGACGGGAAGGGCATGCCACATGGGCTGTCAGGCGAAGATGTCCTTTCCGCGGTGCGTTTGATCACGCTGGCGCAGGACGCGATCGCACTGAGCGATGCGCACGGCATCGACGAGATGGCGGAGATCGTCGCGAGCCGGGCGGATGGCCGCTACTAGGCGCGTCTGGTAGATCTGATGGCCGAAAATGCTCACGAGTTGATGGTGGGCAGAGGCGAGAGGGTCACGCGTGAAGAAATACTCGCGCTTGAGCCCGAGCCGGTGGCGATGCTCGACGATGAACAAATTGAAGCAGCGTTCCTTGCAGTCGCGGACATGGTGGATATGCGAATGCCGTTCCTCCAAGGCCATTCGCGCGCTCTGGCGGACCTGGCCGAAGCCGCAGCGAAAGACGTGGGGTTGCCTGAATCCGACGTGCGCGACACCCGACGGGCCGCGCTTGTCCACGACAACGGCGAACTCGCGATCCCAGTCGCGACGTGGATCAGGAAGTCTCCGATGACGGCCAAAGAGCAGGACACCGCGAACCTGCATCCCTATTACGGCGAGCGCGCGCTGTCCGCGCTTGGCGACGAAGCTGCCGGGTCGTGTGTGCTTGTCTCCCGCCATCACGAATGCCTCGACCAGTCCGGCTATCCGGGCAGGGTCGACGGCACCGACCTTTCACCCGCAGCCCGCATTCTTGCGGCAGCCGAGGTGTTCGAGACGGCGCGTGAAGAACGACCGCAGCGCCCCGCACTCGATGACGAAGGCGCGGCCTCCTTGGTGCGCACATGGGTCCGGGAGGGCAGGCTTTGTCGAGACGGTGCCGAAGCCGTCCTGTCGGTGGCCGGGCAGCCGTCACGCCGGAACATAGCACCGCGCCTCGCCGGCATGACCGGGCGCGAGATCGAGGTTCTACGGCTGATCGCGCGCGGATTGACAACCAGGGAAGCCGCCGAGGAACTGGGCATCGCGGCCAAGACCGCCGACAACCACGTCCAGAACATCTATTCCAAGATCGACGTCACGACCCGCGCCGGCGCGGCCCTGTTTGCAATTGAGAGCGGCCTCCTCATGCGCTGAGCCGTGGCCATAGGGTGATCACCCCATGTTAGGTGCGCGGGCCGTTTCTAATGTCCTCCTATCAGCCGGCCAAGAAGGCCCGGCGGACAACCAAGGAGGCCAACAATGTTGCTCGCAACCACACCGGTCGAGGACGTCGACCGTTTCATCGAAGTTTTTTCCACGAGGGGCGCCGAGAAGCGGAAGCTTCACGGATCGAAAGGCTGCACTGTCTTTCGCGATCCGACCGAGGAGGATCGCGTCTGGGCGATCTTCGACTGGGACGCCGAGGGATGGAAAAGCTTCGTCTCGGACCCCGACGTTCCGCCGATCCTTCAGGCGGCTGGCCAAAAGGGTAAACCCCAAGCCGCGATGCTGATCGGCGCATTCGACGCCTAGTTCGCGAATGCCGAACTGGCTCGCCGGATCGGCCCCACTGCAATCTCTGATATCATTGTCGAGGAACAAACAGCATGGAACAGACACCGATCAAAGTGGGCGTCATCTCGGAAATGACCGGCCCCCTGTCATTCATGGGCATCGCCAATGCGAATGTCTGCAAGATGGTCATCGACGACATGAACGCAGCGGGGGGCCTTCTTGGCCGACCCGTCGAGCTGATCATCGAAGATGGCGAGACCGACGATGCCGCCGCCAAGGCTGCCGCTGCGAAGCTGGTCCACCAAGACAAGGTCGATCTGGTGGTCGGCGGCATCTTCAGTTCGACCCGCCAGGCCATACGAAGCGAGGCGACCGAGAAGGGCAGCACGCTCTACATCTATCCCGAGCAGTACGAGGGACAGGAAACCGACCCGCTGATCGTCTGCACCGGCGCGGTTCCGGCGCAACAGGTTGAGCCGCTTGTCCCGTGGCTGATGAAAGAGACCGGGGCCAAGAAGTTCTACCTATCCTCTGCCGACTACATCTGGCCGCATCTCCTGAACAAGGCGGCCAAGAAGATGGTGGCGCAGAACGGCGGCGAAATCACCGGCGAGGAATATTTC
>JABDNC010000054.1 GCA_013001165.1 Erythrobacter sp. | reverse complement strand
CGCACGCTGGCCGCGCTTCATGTCTGCGCGGAAAAGCTGCGCCGCCGCCATGTGCACCTTGCGCGCTCCGTCGCGACCGAAGCTTGCCGCCGCGCGTCCAACGGTGCCGAGTTCATCGAGCGGGTCCAGCGCGAGACGGGTATCGTCCTCGACATCATTTCCGCACAGGAAGAAGCGAGGCTTGCCGTCCTGGGCTGCCACGTCCTGCTCGAAGACGGCGCAGGCCCTGCGGTGATTTTCGATATCGGCGGCGGATCGACCGAGCTGGTGCTCGTCGAACCTAGCGGTGCCGTCCCGCGTATCCTCGACTGGATGAGCGTGCCTTGGGGCGTCGTCTCGCTGACCGATACCGTCACCGGCTCCGACGACAGCGAGGAAGAACGGCTCGACCGGTATTCACGCATGCGCCAGACCGTACTCGACAGCTTCGCGCCGTTCGCTGAGCGCATTCGCGAGTTTGCCAAAGGCCCCGACCCGATCCGCCTGCTGGGCACCAGCGGGACGGTGACGACGCTGGCCAGCCTCCACCTCGAACTGCCGCAATACGACCGGCAGGCGGTCGACGGTTTGATCGTCGACAGCAGCGACATGCGCGAGATCTCGGTCAAGCTCTCGCACATGAGCGGACCCGAACGCCGCCAGCTTCCCTGTATCGGCGATGACCGAGCGAACCTGGTGGTGGCGGGCTGCGCGATCCTCGAAAGCATTCTCGACATCTGGCCGTCACAGACACTGGGCGTGGCCGACCGCGGCATTCGCGAAGGCATATTGCGCAGCCTTATGGCCGCCGATGCCGATGGCGATCGCAGCCGCGCCGCCCTGCAACGCATGAGGGAACAGGATGTCTAGATCTGGCAAGGACAAGGACACGCGCGTCCGCACCGCGAAAAAACGCAGCGAGTCCTCGACCCGCTGGCTCCAGCGACAGCTCAACGATCCCTACGTCAAGCAGGCCAAGGCCGACGGCTACCGCAGCCGTGCGGCCTACAAGCTGATCGAAATGGACGAGAAATTCGGCCTGCTACGCGGGGCGAAGCGGATCGTCGATCTAGGCATAGCGCCGGGCGGCTGGAGCCAGGTTGCGCGCAAGGTCGTGCCCAAGGCGCATGTCGTCGGCATCGACCTGCTCGATGTCGAACCGATTGAGGGCGTCGAGATCTTCCAGATGGATTTCATGGATGATGATGCGCCGCGCGTGCTCGAGGAAGCCATGGGCGGCAAGGCCGATCTCGTGATGAGCGACATGGCGGCCAACACGGTCGGCCATAAGCAGACCGATCACCTGCGCACGATGGGTCTCGTCGAGGCAGGCGCATGGTTCGCGATCGAGAACCTCGAAAAGGGCGGGACTTTCCTTGCCAAAGTGCTTGCGGGCGGAACCGACAAGGACCTGCTCGACCTGCTCAAGAAGCACTTCAAGACCGTAAAACACGCCAAGCCGCCAGCCAGCCGCAAGGGCTCGAGCGAGTGGTACGTGATCGCGCAGGGCTTCAAGGGCTGAAGGCAGGCACAAAAAACCCCGCTCGAGGCGGGGTTTTTCATTTCATGCATGTCGCGAAGATCAGTCGATCTTCGTCGCGCCCGCATTGTCCGTTGCAGCATTGGCTGCGGCAACCGGTTGGTCGGCGCTCATGCCGCCGGCAGCTTCCGCTGCGCCTGCTTCGGCACCCTCGACCGGACCGGGACCTGCGCCCGGAGCGTCGACATCGACTTCTTCAGCCGCAGGCACGAATTCCGGCTTGGCCGGCGCGCCGCCGTAGGTCGCCATGAATTCCATGACGTTGGCGCGATCTTCGATCTTCGAGAGACCTGCGAAGCTCATCTTGGTGCCGCTGGCAAAACCGCGCGGGCTTTCGAGCCAGTCGTTCATGTTTTCCCAGGTCCACTGACCGCCCTTGTCGCTCAGTGCCGACGAATAGGCGAAGCCCGCAGCGCCGCCGCCGATAGCCTTGCCCATGATACCGTAGAGGTTAGGGCCGATGCCGTTCGCGCCGCCCTGGTCGATGGTGTGGCAGGCGGTGCACTTGGCGAACACACGCTCGCCGGCAGATGCGTCGGCAGTGAGGAGAACCTCGGCCAGGCTCGGTCCGGTTTCAGTGGTGCCTTCTTCTTCGGCTTCCACGAAATAGCCGAAGTCCTTGTCTTCGGGATAGTCGTAGCTGTCGGCATGGAAATACATGCCTGCGCCGATCGAGGCGGCGAGTGCGACGATGCCGGAGAAGAGAACCCAGCCGGATGCGGTGTTGAAACGGTCGTCCATTGCGTGATTGCCTGCGAGAATCCGAGTGATCTGTTGGTTGGGCGTCGCTCTAGTGCCGTGGGCGCGCTCGCGCAAGTGCAAGGCTCGCAATTACGCTTGCGGTGCCGGAAAGCCACCGATAGCAGCAGCTTCGATGCGTACTTTTGCAAGACCCGCGATCGAAATGGTCGACAGCATGCGGCAGGCTGCCGCAACCGATCCCGCGCGCGCCATCGCCTTCGGCGGTGCGCCGGGCTCAAACTCGCACCAGGCCGCCATGCAGTTCGATCCCGAATGCCTGCCGCTGCCCTATATGGGTTTCGAGGATGCGCTCGACGCAGTGGAGCAGGGGCTTGCGGGATGCGCGATGATCCCGATCGAGAACAGCCAGCACGGGCGCGTCTCGGACATCCATTTCCTCCTGCCCGAAAGCGGACTGTCGATCGTGGCAGAGCATTTCATGCGCATCACCCATGCGCTGATGGCAACCGGGCCGGGTCCGTTCGAAGCCGCCTACAGCCACCCGCAGGCCCTCGGCCAGTCGCGTCACTTCCTGCAGGAACGCGGCATCGTCGCGCTCGCCCATGCCGATACGGCCGGTGCGGCGGCATATGTGGCCGAAATGCAGGATCCGAAATTTTGCGCGATTGCACCGCCCATGGCCGCGGAGCTTTACGGCCTCGACCTTATCGAGAACGAGGTCGAGGACGCTCACGACAACACCACACGCTTCGTGGTTCTGGCGAAAGAGCCGCGCGATCCGGCGGGGATCGAGGCGGAAACTGCAATGACCACCTTCATTTTCGAGGTGAAGAACGTGCCCGCCGCGCTCTACAAAGCGCTGGGCTGCTTCGCGACCAACGGCGTCAACATGACCAAGCTGGAAAGCTATCAGAAGGGCGCGAGCTTTGCCGCGACACGCTTCTATGCCGATATCGAGGGCGCACCAGGCGATCCGCGTGTCGATACCGCGCTGGAAGAACTGGAATTCCAGACCAATGGCGTCCGGCTGCTGGGTAGTTACGCGCAGGCAAGGAAGCGGGGATAGGCGTCACGGGCGGAACGCAGGAACGCCCCGCCCGCTCACTTTTTCTGGGTCAGTCGCGCCAGACGAGGCGCTTGATCAGTACATCGCCCAAGACTGTGCGATATTTCGCGCGGTCGCCGCTTTCGGTTTGCAGCTGCTGGATATTGCGCTGCATGTACTGCCGCATCTGGCGGTTGCGCGCCTCCCACTCCTCATTGCTTTCGAACGTGTCGAAGCGCGTGATCAGCCACATGTCGGGCTCGTCAGCACGGCCGTGGGCGTTCGACCAGATCTCGTAGCTTTCGATCCAGCCCTGCGAAACGGCATAGTCCATGCGCTTGCGCCATTCGGTGGCGAGCCAGGTAGCGTATTTGTAGCCGCCGCCGTCTTCGATGCTGATCCCGGTGACCTCGATCCATTCCGCGCCGGTCAGCGGATATTCGTCCTGCGCGACAGCCGCCTGCGGAACGGCAAAGGCCAGCGCCGAGGCGAACAGGGCAGTCTTCATGATATGTTTCATGCGGGATTCCTCTCTGTGAGTGCTGCGACCCAAGAAAGGCGTCAGGGCCTTCACGGCCCGTAAGTTGTAAGATTATTCCCCAACGCGGCACGAAATCTGCGCCGAACTCGGCGTTGAGTCAAAGCGCGACAACAAGTCCCTGACTTGCGGGAGTTATTTCTCCACCCCTCACTCCGGTGTGCCGCAACGACTCGCCGGCTACTCGTCGCCGTAGATCGCGACTTCGTTGACACCTTCACTGGTGGCGCGGCCGCGATACATGCCGCTGGTGTTGAAACTGTAGAGCGCGTGGCCTTCGGGGGTGACGAGGATGATGCCGCCGTCGCCGCCAAGTTCCTTTACCTCGGCCATGACGGCGTCGGCTTCTTCCTGCGCGGCGCTTTCTTCGAGCATCATTTCCGAGGCGTGGACGAAATATTCCGGATTGCCGTCGCGATCTACAGGGGTCGTTACACGGGCCACGACGACATCCATGTCGAAACGATGGCGTAGCCGCGTGCAGATTTCGTGCGCCACGCCGACGCGGATGAAATATTCGCCCCAACCGGTCGCCGAGACGGCGCAGCTGCGGTTGTCGGCATAGGTGCCTGCCCCGATGACCGGCGCATCGCCGATGCGGTTCCAGCGCTTGCCGGTCATGCCACCGGTCGAAGTGCCTGCGGCAAGGTTGCCTTCCATGTCGAGCGCGACGGCACCCACTGTGCCGAACTTTAGGTCTACATCGAGCGCTGATAGTTGGCGGGCTTTCATGCGTTCGAGCGCTTCGCGGCGGCTGTCGGTGTCGAAGTATTCGCCCGGCACGAGGTCGAGGCCCTGTTCGGCAGCGAAAGTCTCCGCCCCTTCGCCCGAAAGCATGACATGCGGGCTGTCGGTCATCACCTTGCGTGCGAGCAGGATGGGATTGCGGACATTGGTGACGCCCGCCACCGCGCCTGCATCACGGTCGCGTCCGTCCATGATCGAGGCGTCGAGTTCGTGACCGCCTTCCCACGTGTAGACCGCGCCGCGACCGGCGTTGAACTTGGGATCATCTTCCAGGATCAGGATCACTGCCTCGACGGCGTCCATGGCTGTGCCGCCATCTGCCAGCACCTCTGCCCCGGCATCGAGAGCAACCTGCAAGCCTGCGCGATATTCGGCTTCTGCCTCAGCGCTCATGTTTTCGCGCGCGATGGTCCCCGCCCCGCCGTGGATCGCGATAGACCATTGTCCCTCGTGATTATCGGCCAGGGCCGGCACCGGACAGGCGGCAATCGCGAGCGCGAAAACAGCGGCGAGCTGGGTGAAAAATCCTCTCATTCCGCCGGGATAGCACCTTGAGTTATCCACTCAATCCCCAAGCGCGGTTTTGGTTAAATCCGAGACGCGTGATAGCGCTGACGCTACGGAAACCAATGGGGAGAGGTTTCATGATTTTTGATAGATATCGCTTCGACCAGCAACTGGCGATGGAGCTTGCAGAGAAGCTCCTTTTCGCCGTGATCGCGCTGGTGGTCACATGGCTTGCCGCACGTGCGGCGAAATGGGCTTTTGCCAAGCTTGTCGACACGGTCGACTTCTTCAAGCGCGGGACTGGCAACGGTACTTCGCTGGGTGAATCGCTCGGCAAGATCGTATCCTTGCTGATCTGGCTGTTCGGCCTGCTCATCGTGCTCAACATCCTCGAACTCGGCGGGGTCGCAGGACCGATCAACAGCCTGCTCGAGAATGTCGTCGACTTCCTGCCCAACCTGCTGTGGGCGGGATTGATCTTCTTCATCGGCATGATGGTGGCGCGGATCGTTCGCGACCTCGTCGTCACCACGTTGCAGGCGGTCGATTTCGACAAATGGGCCAATCGCGGCGGCGTCGACAATGTCACCGGCAATACCGCGATCAGCAAGACCATCGGCACCATCGCCTATGTCCTGATCGCCATCCCGGTGGCGATCGCGGCGCTCGAACAGCTGCAGATCGAATCGATCAGCGAACCGGCATCGGACATGCTGCGGATGATCTTCGCGGCCATCCCGAACATTATCGCAGCCGCGATCCTGCTCGGCATTGGTTACCTGATCAGCAGGTTCGTGGTGCAAATCGCCAAGGAAGTGCTGCCGGGCCTCGGTGTCGACCGGGCGCTGGCGGAAAGTGGACTGGTAGCCGAAGGCACGACCGCGAGCGGCATAATCGCTCGCATCGCGCAGGTGGCAATCATCCTGTTCTTTGCCATCGCGGCGACGCGCATTCTCGGCTTTCCCGAGCTTACGCAGATCCTCGACCAGTTGCTCGAACTGGGCGGTCGCGTGATCTTCGGTGCCGTGGTCATCGCCTTCGGCTTCCTGATCGCCAACCTGCTTGCGCGTCTGATCTCGGGCGATGCAGGCAATAGCACGGCGGGCACCATCGTCCGCTGGGCGACGATCATCCTGTTCGTCTTCATGGGCCTGCAGTTCACCGGCATCGGCGGGATGATCCCGGCCAATGCGCTGACGATCCTGATCGGCGGCATCGCGGTGGCAGGCGCACTTGCCTTCGGCCTCGGCGGCCGTGACTGGGCAGCGCGCAAGCTCGACCAGATGGACAGCGACCTTGGTGGGGGCAGCGCGTCTACGCCCAAGCCCACGAGCCGCAAGGCAGCCGCGCCCAAGAGCGACGATCCGCTGCCGCCGGGCGCCTGACACAGAGCCAACAACCCTGGGGAGAAACGGGGGGTTCACTGGGGCGCGGGACGAAAAGTCTCGCGCCCCTTTTTCTTTGTGCTACCCCGCCGCCAAAGGGAGACAATGCATGAAGGCATGGATCGGTGCGCTCGCGATGGCAGCGGGCGCTTGGGGACAGGCAGCGCTTGCCCAGGACGAAGGTGGCGAGAGCGACAGGCTGTTTACCTCGCTCGATGTTTTCGACCTCGAGTACGCGGACGATCCGCGCATTTCGCCCGATGGCCGCCATGTCCTCTACACGCGGCGTTCCAACAACATCATGACCGACCGCACTGAGGGCGCGCTCTGGCTCGCAGCGCTCGACGGGAGCAGCAACCGGCTCGTCCTCGACGGCGCGAGCGGCGGCGAATGGTCGCCCGACGGCGGGCGCATTGCCTATAGCGGACGCGACGAGGATGGGCGCAGCGCGATCTTCATCCGCTGGATGGACAGCGGACAGGTCCAGCAGGTCGCCGCGCTCGCCAGCTCGGCAGGCAATCTCGCATGGTCGCCCGATGGCCGGCAGATCGCCTTCACCAGCCGCGTCGATGGCGACACAAAGCCGCTCGCCAAGGCGCCGCCCAAGCCCGAAGGGGCGAATTGGTCGCCGCCGGTCAAGGTGATCGACCATGCCCGCTACCGCAGCGACGGGGCCGGTTTCATCGACGTGACCTTCAGCCACGTCTTCGTGGTGCCCGCCGATGGCGGCACGCCCCGCCAGCTGACGACGGGCGAATTCGACCATTCCGGACCGCTCGCATGGACGCGCGACGGCGGAGCGATCCTCGTCTCAGCCAATCGCAACGATGGCTGGGAACTGCAGACCGTCGAAGGCGATATCTGGCGCGTGCCGCTGGACGGTGGAGCCATGCGGCAGGTGACCAGCGGAGGCGGTCTCGAAGCCTCGCCGCAAATTTCCCCCGATGGCCGCAGCGTGGCCTTCGTCTGCATGCCCAACGTCAAGCGCCCTGTGTGGCAGGTCGATGTCTGCGTGCGCGGCCTCGACGGTACAGGCGGGCGCAATCTGACCGAGGCCCTCGACCGCGAGGTTAGCGATATCCGCTGGGGCGGACGGCACATCTATTTCACCTACGACGATCGCGGCATCCGCAAGATCGGCCGCGTTTCGCCTTCGGGCGGCAATGTCGAAACCGTGGCCGAAGGACTGGGCGGGACCACTCTCGGCAGACCCTACACCAGCGGGACATACGACGTGCATGCGAATGGTGCGCTTGCATGGACCCAAGGATCGCATGACCGACCGGCGGACCTCTATGCCAGAACCGGTCGCGGCACGCGCAAACTGACCGCATTGAACGAGGACCTGCTCGCCCAACGCGATCTGGGGCAGGTGCAGGAAATCGTCTATTCCTCCTCGCATGACGGGACCGAAATCCAGGGCTGGTATGTGACCCCGCCCGGCTTCGATCCGTCGAAGAAGTATCCCCTTATCCTCGAAATTCACGGCGGCCCGCATGCTGCATATGGCCCGCACTTTTCCGCCGAAGTGCAGCGCTATGCCGCCGAAGGATATGTCGTGTTCTACGATAACCATCGCGGCAGCTCGTCCTATGGCGAGGAATTCGGCCTGCTGCTCGAGCACAAATATTCCAGCCCCGACGATGCTGCCGACCATATGTCGGGTGTCGATGCGATGATCGCCAAGGGCTTCATCGACGAGGACAACCTTTTCGTCACCGGCGGTTCGGCGGGAGGCATCGCCACCGCCTATCTCGTCGGACTGACCGACCGCTTCAACGCCGCCGCCGCCGCCAAGCCGGTCATCAATTGGCTGAGCAAGACGCTCACGGCGGACAGTTATATCTTCCAGACCTACCACCAGTTTCCCGGCTTGCCGTGGGAAGTCCCGATGCATTACTGGGAGCGCTCACCGCTCAGCCTCGTCGGTAATGTGACCACGCCGACCATGCTGTTGACGGGCGAAGAGGACCAACGCACTCCGATCACGGAAAGCGAACAGTTCTATCAGGCGCTGAAGCTGCGCGGCATCGATACCGTTCTCGTACGGGTGCCCGAAAGTCCGCATGGCATCGCTTCGCGCCCCTCGCGGCTGGTGGCAAAGGCCGACAACATCCTCGCCTGGTTCGAACGCTACCGAACTGACGA
Organism: Erythrobacter sp.; assembly: GCA_013001165.1. Lineage (GTDB taxonomy): Bacteria > Pseudomonadota > Alphaproteobacteria > Sphingomonadales > Sphingomonadaceae > Qipengyuania. The sequence continues at coordinate 1,880 of JABDNC010000054.1, read as the reverse complement.
AACCGCAGACGACGAAGAAAGTGACGATCAATGAGCGAATTCGGATTTTCGAGCACCGCGGATGAAGTTCTCGAAGGCAAGGACCTGACCGGGCGCACCGCGCTGGTGACAGGCGGCTATTCGGGACTGGGTCAGGAGACCGCACGCGCGATGGCCGCCAAGGGCGCGCATGTGATTCTGTCCGGCCGCGATGCGACCAAGCTTTCCGCCACAGCCGATGCTATCGCGGAAGGCACGGGCGCAAAGGTCGACACGCTGGTGTGCGACCTCGCCTCGCTCGAAAGCATCCGCAATGCCGCTGCCGAAGCGAACGATCGTTTCGAGAAGATCGACCTGCTGATCAACAATGCGGGCGTGATGGCTTGTGACGAGGCGAAGACTGCCGACGGTTTCGAAATGCAGTTCGGCACCAATCACATCGGCCACTTCCTGCTCACCAACCTGCTGATGCCGCTGGTCCAGAAGGGCGAGAACCCGCGCATCGTCAATCTGTCTAGCCGAGGCCATCACATCTGCCCGGTGGATTTCGACGACATCCATTTCGAACGCCGCGACTATGACAAGTGGGTGAGCTACGGCCAGTCGAAGACGGCCAACGTGCTCTTCGCCGTCGGCCTCGAACAGCGGCTCGCCGACAAGGGCATCCACTCCTATTCGCTCCACCCGGGCGGCATCATGACAAACCTTTCACGCCATATGAGCGATGAAGACATGGCCGACCTGATGGAGCGTATCCGCAAGAATGCGGAGGAGCGCGGGGAGCAGCCCGAGCCATTCAAGACCATCCCGCAGGGTGCGGCAACCACATGCTGGGCGGCAACGGCCGAGGAATTGGAAGGTGCTGGCGGCCTCTATTGCGAGGATTGCCATGTCGCGGACGAGGACAATGAGAGTACCGGCGGTGGCGTGCGCAGCTATGCGATCGACAAGGACAATGCCGAACGCCTCTGGACGATGAGCGAAGAGATGGTCGGGCAGACCTTCGCCTATTAGGCGATGGTCTCGACCATGCCCTCAAAGAGCCAGCGCCTGAGGATCGTGCCTGCGAGCTCGATCCCGTCCGAGCCCTCCTGCTCGACCAGCACTTCGCAGACTTCGCCGTAATTCGCGCCGCCCACCATTGCGGCGAGTGCGCGGCCTTCGGCCTGCGACACGGTGATGAACACGGGCCTCTCGCCCTCGCGCCAGACGATGGTGCTCGAGGGTTCGGACAGGGGCACGATTTCCGGCGAATTGCCGGGGGTGGCGAGCGAGGACCACAGGCGCTTGAGATCATGCGCCGTGTCGTTCTGCGTGAGGCCCGGCATGAAGACCAGCCGCAGTGCACCCCAGTCTTCCTCGGTGAAGTCCCCTGCCATATTCAGGAAGCCTTCGCTCGACAGCGGTTTTGCGTCGCGCGCGACGAAGGCAAAATGCATCGACCATTCGAGCCATGCCAGTTCGGCGACTTCGGGATCGCCGGGGAACAGGTCCGCGCAGGTCTCGGCAAAGCCCGCACCGGCAAGGTCGAGCGTCCAGCTCGATGGCGGATGAATGATGAGGTGATGTGCTGCGGCGCGCGCGAAGGTGTCTTCGCCGACCAGCCGCTCGGTCCGCTCGAAGGTTGAACGCAGCGCCTCGACGAGCGCGCTTCGGTAATTGTTGCGATAGATTTCGAGTCCCGCCTCGTGCCGTGGCGTCCAGCCGTCTGGCAGAGCGCGCTCGTCGTCGAGCAGGCTTGCCATGAAGTTGGATTGGCGGGCAGCGAGCGCGGTCATGCCGCCCTCGCCCGCAGCGCACGACCGGCAATGCTGCGCGCGCGGTCGAGCTCGTCAAGCAATTCGCCCAGCGGCGGAATGCCGTCGTCGCGCTCGATCATGGTGGCGACCGGCCCGGTGCGG
>JABDNC010000044.1 GCA_013001165.1 Erythrobacter sp. | reverse complement strand
GTCGGCCCGATGGACGGGCGGCGCAAGCTTGTCGCGCGGCTGGGACGCGAGGCCAACGATCCGATCGACGAATTGCTCAACGCTGCAAATGCCTATGCAAGCACGCATGTCGCCAGCCTACAGGGATTCATCCGCTGGTTCGATGCCGGCGACGGCGAGCTGAAGCGCGAGGCGGGGGAGGGCGGTGACCAGGTCCGCGTGATGACCGTGCATGGCTCCAAGGGGTTACAAGCCCCTATCGTGATCCTTGCCGATGCGGCGATCAAACCGCCGAAGCCGGGAGAACTTTCGCTACTGGAAACGCCGCTTGGTTCCGAGATCGCCAATGTGATCCCTCTCCCCGACCTCAACTCCGATCAAAAGGTAGGCGCGGTCCGTGCGGAAAACGAGAAAGCTTCAGAGATCGCTATGCAAGAGCATTGGCGCCTTCTCTATGTCGCTATGACCCGGGCAGAAGAAGCACTCTTTATCGGGGGATCGATTGGTCCTAGCGAAGCAAAAAAGGGCCCACACGAGGACAGCTGGTACGCCCGACTGGCGAAGCTGTTCGAAGCCGACGAGGCCTTGGAGGACCCGATCTGGGGCGCTCGCTGGGAGGTGGGCGAGCGTGCGCCTCCGGTGCCGGCTTCGGCCAAAGAGGTTCAAGAAGCCGCGATCGAACTCCCAGACTGGGCGAAACAGCCGGTCGGCCCCGAACCGCGCCCGCCGCGTCCGCTGGCCCCTTCGGGTCTTGGTGAGGTGGAGGGCAGCGATCCGCCGCTCCCGCCCGAGGTCGCAGCCGGAGCCGCAAGGCGCGGCGTGCTGATCCATGCGCTGCTCGAACGCCTGCCCGAAGTCGCGCTCGATACGAGAGAGGAAAAGGCGCGCGGCTGGCTCGCGCGGCAGGCTCCCGACTTGGACGTTGCCGAACGCGAGGAAATGCTGGCCCGCGCGCTCGCCGTGCTGGAAGAGCCTGGCTTTGCCGACATCTTTGGTCCGGACGCACTGGCGGAAATCCCGCTCGCTGCGACGGTCGAGGGGCAGGTCGTGATGGGCACTGCCGACCGGCTGCTGGTCACTGCCGAGAAGGTCACCGTGGTCGATTTCAAGACCGCGCGCCGCCCGCCGACCTCGCTGGAAGGCATGCCGGACAGCACCTTGCGGCAGATGGCAGCCTATGTCGCTGCGCTGGAAGTTATCTATCCTGGGCGCCGGATCGAGGCGGCTGTGCTCTATACCCAGACGCCGCAGCTCATTGCCTTGCCTGCCGACAAGCTCGCCGCCTACAAGGCCGCGTTTGCGGATCGGCAGGAAAGCTTTGCCTTCCCGCCGGTTGAGTAATTGCCCCTGCCGCCCATATGGAGCGGCAACACACAAGACTATCCAGGAGTATTCCCATGGCCACCATTAACGTCACCGACGAAGGCTTCCAGAAAGACGTTCTCGACAGCGAAAAGCCCGTTCTCGTCGACTTCTGGGCCGAGTGGTGCGGGCCGTGCAAGATGATCGCTCCGGCTCTGGAGGAACTTTCCGAAGAGCTGGGTGACAAGGTCACGATCGCCAAGATGGACATCATGGAAAACACCGGCGTCCCCGGCGCGATGGGCGTGCAGTCGATCCCTTACCTTGTGCTGTTCAAGGACGGCAAGCCGGCCGCCAACATGCGCGGCGCGGCGCCCAAAGGCCAGCTCAAGCAGTGGCTCGAGAGCGAGCTCTAAGACCCCGCATTCCTATCCCGTGGCCGCAATCTTGCGTTGCGGTGCAACATTGCTAAACGCGTGAGACCATGAAGCGCACGCATCTGCCCCTGAACGCCCTGCGCGTATATGACGCTGCCGCACGGCACCTCAGCTTCACCCGCGCAGCGGACGAGCTGGCGGTGACGCCTGCGGCCGTCGGCCAGCAAATCCGTGCGCTCGAGGATCACCTCGGCACGGTTCTGTTCCGCCGCACGAGCAAGGGACTGGAGTTGACGCAGGAAGGCGCTGCGGGTCTCGACGCGCTGCGCGAAGGATTCCTGAAGTTCGAGGAAAGCGTCTCCGCCATGCAGGCGGGGCAGGCTTCCGACAGTTACACGATCGCGTGCCCGCGTGAATTCTACGCCCAATGGCTCGCGCCGCGCCTCGCGGATTTCTCCAAGGAGAACCCCGAGATCAAGTTCGTCTTCGTGGCGGATGAGAATGCAGACTTTACCGAGGCGAACCTCGATTGCGCGATCCGCCTCGTCGATGGGCCGGGCGATTTGCAGGGTGTCGAACTGGCCGCCGCGCGCCGCGTGACGGTGGCTGCTCCCGGAGCCCCCGATCGCTGGATCGACTGGGGTCTGCCGCTGCAGGATGGTGTGCAGGCGCACATCACGGTCAGCAATGCCGGACAGGCGCTGTCGGGCGCGATGGCGGGGCTGGGCAAGGCGATCCTTCCCGAACTGCTCGCCAAGGAAGCGCTCGAGGCAGGGCGGCTGGAGCTGCTCGACGGTCCGGAAACCGGTACGCGCGCCTATTGGCTCGTCGCACCCACGCCGCAATGGCGGACCAAGAAGGTAAAGGCCCTCGTCGCTTTTCTGAGCGGTGACTGACGTTCCCACAATCCGGACGGAACGCTTTACCCTGCGTCCCTTGCAGGGGAGCGACTGCGCGGCCCTGTACCCCACGCTTTCCGATGCGAACCAGTGTCGTTTCCTGACCCGGCCCGCGTTCACCAGCGAGGAAGAGCTGTGGGGCTGGCTGGCCGATCCGACGTGGAACGGTCGGACCTGGATTGCAGAGGACCGGGAAGGGCAGGTCGCGGCACGCTTCGTGTCAGTTCCGGCGCATGAGGAGGGGGTCGAGCAAATCGGCTATATCACCTGCCTGCACCGCCAGCGGGAAGGCGTCGCCCGCGAATGCACCGAAGCGCTGGTTCGCCACCTCTTCGATACCGACGGGTTACGCAAGATCACCGCCGAGGTGGATGCCGAAAACAGCGCTTCAATCCGGCTGTTAAGTGGACTGGGGTTCACGCGTGAGGCATATTTTCGCGAGCATGAGACTACGCATATCGGCCTGCGCGACGTGATGATGTACGGGTTGCTCGCGAATGATTTCCTTGCGCAGAACGAGCCTGTCAAATTTGGTCGAAGGTCCTGAAGACTTTCGCCATGCCGGGCGGATCGCATTCGGCGCGCAGGCGAGCGATAGCCTCGCTGATTACCAGCTCGAACTCCATTACCCCGTCCTGAAGCCCCTGATAGTTGCCTCCGAGCGAGCGAGTAAAGTCGCGTGCGCTGCGATTGTCGCTCAGGATGTTGACCGAGAATTCGCTCAG
>JABDNC010000042.1 GCA_013001165.1 Erythrobacter sp. | reverse complement strand
CAACTTCCTTGAGGCCGATGCCTTCGATCGTGGTCGCGGTGCCGGTGAAATAGGTGTCGACGAACTCGGAGGACAGGCCGACCGCGTCGAAGATCTGCGCGCCGCAATAGGACTGGTAGGTCGAGATGCCCATCTTGGACATGACCTTCAGGATGCCCTTGCCCACGCCCTTCACGAAGTTCTTCTGGACTTCCTCGGGTTCGAGGTCCGGCAGTTTCTTGGCGCGGAGTGCCTCGAGCGTTTCGAAGGCGAGATAGGGGTTGATGCCTTCCGCGCCATAGCCCGCGAGCGCGCAGAAATGATGCACCTCGCGCGCTTCGCCCGTTTCGATGACGAGGCCGGTCTGCATGCGCAGGCCCTGTCGCACCAGCTGGTGGTGGACAGCTGCCGTTGCCAGAAGTGCGGGCATGGCAATACGCTCGGGCCCCTGCTCGCGGTCCGACAGGATCAGGATGTTGGCATCGCCGAGCACGGCCTCGGTCGCGGCCCAGCACATCTCCTTCAGCGCCATGGCGAGGCCGTCGGCACCGGTGCTCGCATCCCAGGTGATGTCGATGGTCGCGGTGCGGAATGCGCCGTCCAATGCCACCTCGACCGAGCGGATCTTCGCCAGATCGGCATTGGTAAGGATCGGCTGTTTCACCTCGAGGCGCTTGTGCGTGCCGCCATCGCGGCCGAGAAGGTTCGGGCGCGGGCCGATCATCGAGAGCAGGCTCATCACCAGCTCTTCGCGGATCGGATCGATCGGCGGGTTGGTCACCTGCGCGAAGTTCTGCTTGAAGTAATCGTAGAGCAGGCGGCTCTTTTCGCTGAGTACCGCTATCGGCGTGTCGGTGCCCATCGACCCGATCGGGTCCTCGCCCTTGGCCGCCATGGGCTCAAGGAAGCGCGAAAGGTCTTCCTGCGTATAGCCGAAGGCCTGCTGCCGCTTGAGCAGCGAAAGTTCGCTCTCGCCGATTTCCGACAGCTCGGGGTCGATATGGTCGAGGTCCTCGAGCTTGTACTGCGCCTTGTCGAGCCATGCCTCATAAGGGTGCGCTGCGGCGAGATCGGCCTTCAGTTCCTCGTCCTCGACGATGCGGCCTTCCTCGAGATCGATCAGCAGCATCTTGCCCGGCTGGAGGCGCCACTTGCGGGTGATGTCCTCTTCGGCAAAGGGCAGGACGCCGCTTTCCGAGGCGAGGACCACGAGATCGTCCTTGGTCGTGCACCAGCGCGCGGGGCGCAGGCCGTTGCGATCGAGGCAGGCTCCGATCTGGCGGCCGTCGGTGAAGCAAACTGCGGCAGGGCCGTCCCAGGGCTCCATCAGCGCGGCGTGATATTCGTAGAATGCGCGGCGCGCGGGCTCCATCTGCTCGTTCTTCGCCCAGGCTTCGGGCATGAGCATCATCATCGAATGCGCGAGGCTGTATCCGCCCGTCAGCAGCAGTTCGAGCGCATTGTCGAGACATGCAGTGTCCGACTGGCCGTGCGGAATCAGCGGCCACATCTTGTCGAGGTCGGCGCCCAGCAGCTCGCTTTCCATCGTGCGGCGGCGCGCTTCCATCCAGTTCACATTGCCGCGAACCGTGTTGATCTCGCCGTTATGCGCCATGAAGCGATAGGGGTGGGCGAGCCGCCAGCTGGGGAAGGTGTTGGTGCTGAAGCGCTGGTGCACGAGGCCGAGTGCCGAGACGCAATCGGGATCGCGCAGGTCGTCGTAGAAACTGCCGACCTGGTTGGCGAGTAACAGGCCCTTGTAGACCACAGTGCGGCTGGAGAAGCTCGGGATATACGCCTGGCTCAGGCCCGGGATATTGTGCTTTTCTTCGAGTGCGGCGAGCGGGTTCAATGTTTGCTTGCGGATGACGACGAGTTTGCGTTCGAAGGCATCGTTGTCGACGCAGTTCGTGCCGCGCGCGATCACGCACTGGCGGATCACCGGCATCGAAGCGATCACTGCATCGCCGAGCCCGTCGAGCGTGGTCGGAACATCGCGCCAGCCGACGACGCGCTGACCTTCCTTTTCGGCAAAGCGTTCGAGCTGCTTTTCGACGAATTCACGCGCCTCGTCTTCCTGCGGGAGGAAGCACATGGCAAGCGCGTAATCGCCTTCGCCGGGCAGGAGATGGCCCTCGGCATCGGCCCATTTGCGGATCAGCGGATCGGGGGTCTGGATCAGCAGGCCCGCGCCATCGCCCAGCAGCGGGTCGGCGCCTACCGCACCGCGATGGTCGAGATTGGCGAGGATTGTGAGTGCCTGCTCGACGATCGCGTGGCTTTTTTCGCCCTTGATATGCGCGACCATGCCGACGCCGCAGGCATCGTGTTCGTTTCGCGGATCGTACAGGCCCTGAGTGTCGGGCCCCTTACCGGGAGCATGATGAGCCGGAACCTGCATTCGCCGAAGCGTCCTCCTCCAAGACCCGTTTTCCGACCGGCTCCGAAGCTCGGCTGGACGAACGGAAATTGTGCAGCGCCGCATGCGCGGCCGCCAAAATGTCGCGAGGGGGCCTTTTGCAGACAAGAATACACTTTTGCAATGCTGCCGGAGTGAAGCAAAATTTCACAAGGGCCAAGAATTCCCGATTTATGCCGCATTGCAGCATAAGAGAATAGGTATCCGCGGATTTGCGCACGGCCCTGCCATGTGGCCGCGCCGTAAGGTCAGTCGCCCGGCTTGCCGACCTTGCCCAGCTTGTCGAGTGCATGGCGCAGGGCTGCCTGCGCGTCATAGGCCGGTTCGGCCGGAGCGTTGCTTTTTTCCGGCATGGCGCGGGTCGCCTCGCGGCGCAGGAAGGCGATCACGGGATCGTCTTCGGCCGGCTGGCCCAGCTGCGATTCGTTTTCGTCCTCGTAAGGCGCTTCTTCATCCGCCTCGTCCGCCGCGTGCTCGGTCGGCTCGGCGGGAACAACGCGGCGGTGGCTGGCGATAGCTGCACCCAGTCGCGCCTCGAGTTCTGCCAGCGACAGATCGCCCAGCGAAGTTGGCGTGTAGGCCCCTTCGGCGGGCGCCTCGTGCTTCTCGGCGTCATCGACCGGTTCGAATTCGGCTTCCTCGACAAGATGCTGTGGCTCGTTTTCGGCGGGGCCTTGTGTTTCCCATGCCTCTGCCGGAGCGGCATCGACCCGGTCCCATTCGTCTTCCGGTTCGGGAGCTGCGGGGATCTCTGCAAGGATTTCCTCGAAGGCGCGGTCGGGTTCTTCGACCGACTGCTCTTCGACTTCGGCAATAGTTTCCGAAGTCCCGATGCCGTCCTCGCCGATGTCCTCGCGAGCGGAGAATACGCGGCGGCGACGCGGTTCCTCGACCTCCTCTTCGGCCCAGTCGTCGCCCTCGTGAACCTCGAGGCCCGGGGCAATGGCGCGCGGGCGTGTGGCCGCCACGATGCGCCCCGCAATGACGAGGCCGAGGACGAGGCCGAACGTGGCGGCGATGGCCGAGACGACCAGCGGACCGCCAAGCCCGGTCGCGCGGAAAATGGCCGCATGGACATTGGCCGGCATGAGGTACAGCCCCCCGCCCAGCAGTGCGGCAAACCAGAGCGCAACAGCCGGTTTGAACCAGCTGCGCGTGGTAAGGCCGCTATCTGTCCAGTCGTCGCTCATGAAGATCCCGTGGTTGGTAGAGCCCCGCGTCTAGCACCGCTTGGTTAATTGCGCGATAACGCCGGGGCCTTCCAGCTATACGTGTCTCGATCCCCCGAGCCGGTCCCGCCATGCCGTAACGGCAGGTTTCCCGTAGTTGCGCGAGGGTGTTCCATGCGCCATGAGTCCGCCCGCAACGCGATGCAGAGTCGCGTAAACCCGCAGTTTTCGAGGAGAGCAGGAATGACCCCCCAGGACGTAGCAGCTAAGGTAGGCGAACAGGTCGGCACCAGCGAATGGGTCGAAATGACGCAGGAGCGCATCAACCAGTTCGCCGATGCGACCGGCGATCACCAGTTCATCCATATCAATGAAGAAGCCGCCAAGATGACCCCGTTCGGCGGCACCATCGCGCATGGCTTTCTGACCCTGTCGATGATCCCCTACCTCACCGCGAACAGCGACGTGCCGCGCGTCGACGGGATCAAGATGGCGGTCAACTACGGCGGCAACAAGACGCGTTTCATCAACCCGGTTCGCTCGGGCAAGAAGATCCGCGGCCACTGGAAGCTGCTCGAAATGACTGAAAAGCGTCCGGGCCAGTGGCAGCAGACCATGGAAATCACCATCGAGATCGAGGGCGAGGACAAGCCCGCCCTGATCTGCGAATGGATGACGATGTATTTCGTCTGATCCCCCCCTCCTCCCCAGGAGAACCAGACGTTCAACTCCAGAGAAGAATTAAGGAATGACCATGCGTGACGCAGTCATCGTTTCCACCGCCCGTACCGGTATGGGCAAGGCCTACAAGGGCGCTTTCAACTCCACCCCGGGCGCAACGCTCGGCTCCTATGCGCTGAAGCCCGCCATCGAGCGTGCCGGTATCGAAGCCGGTGAAGTCGACGACGTGCTGTGGGGCGCTGCGCTCCAGCAGGGCACGCAGGCCGGTAACCTTGCGCGCCAGGTCGCGCTGCGCGCCGGTTGCCCGATTGGCGTTTCGGGCATGACCATCGACCGCCAGTGCTCCTCGGGCCTGATGACGATCGCCACGGCAGCCAAGCAGGTCATCACCGACCGCATGCAGATCGTTGCGGCAGGCGGCCAGGAATCGATCAGCCTCGTGCAGACCAAGGAAATGCGGGTTGCCATGGACCCCGAGCTGGTCGCGATGCACGGCGCGATCTACATGCCGATGCTGCAGACCGCCGAAACGGTCGCCCAGCGCTATGGCATCAGCCGCGAAGCCCAGGACGAATACGGCCTGCAGAGCCAGCAGCGTACTGCCGCAGCGCAGGAAGCCGGCATCTTCGATGATGAAATCGTGTCGGTCAGCACCACGCACAAGGTGATGAACAAGGAAACCGGCGAGGTTTCCGACGAAGACGTGACGATCGCCAAGGACGAAGGCAACCGCCCCTCGACCACACTCGAAGGCCTCGCCTCGCTCCAGCCGGTCATGGGCCCGGGCACCACGATCACTGCGGGCAACGCCAGCCAGCTTTCGGACGGTTCGGCCGCTGTCGTCGTCATGGAAGCCAAGGAAGCCGAAAAGCGCGGTCTCAACCCGCTCGGCCGTTACATCGGCATGGCTGTCGCCGGCACCGAGCCTGACGAAATGGGCATCGGCCCGATCTTCGCCATCCCCAAGCTGCTCGAACGCTTCGACATGAAGGTCGAGGACATCGACCTGTGGGAGCTGAACGAAGCCTTCGCCGTGCAGGTGCTCTACTGCCGCGACAAGCTGGGCATCGATAACGACAAGCTCAACGTCAACGGCGGTTCGATCTCGATCGGCCACCCCTATGGAATGACCGGCGCGCGCTGCGTCGGCCACATCCTGCGCGAAGGCCAGCGCCGCAAGGCGAAGTACGGCGTCGTCACCATGTGCGTCGGCGGCGGCATGGGCGCAGCGGGCCTGTTCGAGATCTTCTGATCTCGCTGAAAATCGAACAGCACTGGAAGGCGCTGGCGATCCTGATCGGGATCGCC
>JABDNC010000028.1 GCA_013001165.1 Erythrobacter sp. | reverse complement strand
CGGCGACATATTTGTCCCACTGACCATTGCCGACATAGTAGAGCGCGCTTTCACCGAGATAGCCACCGAGTGGCTCGGTCCATTCGCCATGCGCCATCTCAAGGATGCGATGGCCGACTACCCTCGTCCCGTCATCCGATAGGTCGAATTGCGAAATCCGCATCGGGCTGGTGCCGTTCTGAATGGCAACCAACGAGCTTCCGCGCCGGAAAAGCGCATCGGCGCCGTCGAGGATCACGGGAATATCGGCGCGCAGCCGTGACACCTCGCGGGTCGCGAGATCGATGATCGCGATCCCATAGCGATAATCGCTGACGTAGAGCCGCTTGCCGTCTTCACTGGTCGCCAGCCCTTGCGGAGAACGAAGTGTCCCCGGCTCAAGCAACGCCTCGATTGAATCGCGTTCGGGCCCGAGGAGATAGACCCCGCCGTTGAGCGGATCGCTCGCATACAGGGTCCCGTTTTCAGCGCGATGGAGGTCGGACAGGACGACATTGTCAGGAGCCTCCAACCGTGCCCCTCGCGGACCTTTCAATCCCGACATCAGGCCTGAAAAGTATGTCTCATCGTCATCGGACTGATCGACATTTCCGGAAGCAACCCAGATATCGCCCGTCGCCCGATCGTAAACGATGCCGGTCAAATTATCGGCGCCATCGAGTTCGACCTGCCGCCAGGAATCATCCGGCGCTGTACCCCAGAGCGAACGCGTGGCAATCGAGGTGACGGCGATCCGTCCTTCCTCGACATCCACCAGCACGCTCTCGACCAGTCCCGCCTCGGCGGGCACGGTCCAGACTACTTCGCTATTCTCGACGGGCTCGGGCGCGGAAAGAAGCAGCGCCCCTGCGTCCTCGGCAAAATCTTCTCCGATAAGCTTGGGAATCTGCGCCCTGGCCCCTTCGCTGAAAACATATCCGCGCTCGTTCAGAGACCTGAGCGTATCGAGCATCGCGGCCCCCTCACCCGCCTGCAGCTGGGCGTTGAGGAGGCGCAGTCTCACACTGCTGCTATCCGGGAAAGCCTCGGATAGGGCCGTCAGTCCTGCCACATCGGCGATCTTGCCTGTTTCGGCATCGACCGGTCGCCAGTCCGCGTCCGACTGCGCTGGGACCGATACGGATGCAATCTCGCCATCTTCAACACCGCACCCGCCCACGATGAGCGAAAGCGCGAGCGCCGCAAGCGATGCCCGCATCACTTCATCATCGTTTTGACAGCCTTATCCGTCGCTGGACCATAGGGAGGCTTGAAGCCGCCCAGCTTGGCAACGTCGATCTTGGGCTGGGTGTAGACACTGCGCGCATGGCTAAATTCGCGGAAGCCTTCCACACCGTGATAGCTGCCCATCCCGCTCGGGCCGACGCCGCCGAACGGGAGGTCCTCCATCGAGACGTGGAAGATCACGTCATTGACGGTGACGCCGCCGCTGATGGTCTTGGTCAGAACCTGCTGACGCTCGTCGCTGTCTTCGCCGAAATAATAGAGACCGAGCGGACGATCGTTCTCGTTCACATAGTCGATTGCCTCTTCGATCCGGCTGTAGGTCTTCACAGGAAGGACGGGCCCGAAGATCTCTTCCTGCATCGCCTTCATGTCGTCGGTGACACCCTTGAGAATCGTCAGCGGCATTTTGCGGGCGTTGCTGCTGCCGAAGTCTTCGTTGCCAGGATTTACCTCGATCACCTCGGCGCCCTTGTCGCGCGCATCGGCCACCATGTCCTGAAGCCGATCGAAGTGGCGATCGCTGACGAGGCTGGCGTAATCCTCGTTCTCGAGCATGGTGGGATACATATTGGCCGTGCCCTGCCAGACGCCATGGATCGCCTCGTCCTGCTTGCTTTCGGGCACGTAGAGATAATCGGGCGCAAGGCATATTTGGCCGGCATTCATCATCTTGCCGAGAGCGACCCGTTCGCCAGCTTTGGCGAAGTCTGCACTCTCGCCCATGAACACCGGGCTCTTGCCGCCGAGTTCGAGCGTCACGGGCACAAGGTTCTTCGACGCGGCTTCCATGACCTTGCGGCCGGTCGCCGTGGACCCGGTGAAAACAAGATGATCGAAGGGCAGCTCGGAGAAGGCCGCAGCAACTTCCGGACCGCCGGTGAAAACGGCGCATTCGTCGGGTGTGAAATATTCCTCCACCAGTTCCTTCATCAGGAGGCTGGTCTTCTCGGTGAATTCGCTCGGCTTGATCATCGCGCGATTACCGGCGGCGAAAATCTGCATGAGCGGGCCGAAGGTGAGGTTCACGGGGAAATTCCAAGGGCTGAGAATGCCGACCACACCCTTGGGTTCGTAACGAACTTCCGCCTTGGCCCCGAGCAGGCCGAGCGGGAACTGGACGCTGCGCTTGCTCGGCTTGGACCAGCCATCCATCTTCTTCAGGCAGTATTTCCCGAAATTCACCGTTCCGGCGATATCGGTGATCATCGACTGGTGGGGCGAGCGGTTGCCGAAATCGGCGCTCATCACCTTGCACAGGTCTTCGCTATGTTCGGTGAGCAGGCGCATGGCCCGCTTGATACGATCCTTGCGCAATTCCATCGGTTCGGGGCGCATCTGAGTGTGAGCGGAATGTTGCTTGCGGAGCACGTCCTGCATTTCGATGGTCTTGTTATCTGCCATTGCCCACTCTCCAATTCGTCTTTGTTGCGCTGCAGCAGTGCAGAGCCTATCTGGGCGGCAGATATTCCAGACAACAAGGACCAGCACAAGCATGTCTCAGTTCAGCGCAACCGACCCCGTCGTAATCCTGTCCTACGCCCGTACTCCGATGGGCAGCATGCAGGGTGCCCTCGCCGATGTATCAGCGACGGACCTCGGCGCGACTGCCGTAAAGGCGGCGGTCGAGCGTTCGGGCGTTGCTGCTGACAAGTTCGACCGCACCTACATGGGCTGCGTCCTTCCGGCCGGCCTCGGCCAGGCTCCTGCCCGCCAGGCATCAATCAAGGCAGGCCTGCCCAAGTCGGTACAGGCCACCACCGTCAACAAGGTCTGCGGCAGCGGCATGCAGACCGTGATCATGGGCGCCGAAGCGCTCGCCAGCGGAACCATCGACTATGTCGTTGCCGGCGGCATGGAGAGCATGACCAATGCTCCATATCTGCTCAAGAAGCACCGCAGCGGCGCGCGTATCGGCCATGACACGGCTTACGACCACATGTTCCTCGACGGCCTCGAAGATGCCTATGAGGAAGGTCGCGCGATGGGCACCTTCGCGCAAGACACTGCGAACGAATACCAGCTCACCCGCGAGCAGATGGACGATTACTCGATCGAATCCCTGCGCCGCGCCAATGCCGCCATCGAAAGCGGTGCATTCGCAGACGAAGTGGTCGGTGTGACCTTCGCTACCCGCAAGGGCGATGTCACCGTCGACACCGACGAGGCGCCCGGCCGCGGCAATCCAGACAAGATCCCGCAGCTGCGCCCGGCTTTCGCCAAGGACGGCACCATCACGGCAGCGACATCCTCGTCGATCTCGGACGGTGCGGCTGCCGTGGTCCTGACACGCGAAAGCGTCGCCAAGGAAAACGGCCAGAAGCCGGTCGCAAAGATCGTCGCTATGGCAGCCCATGCGCAGGAGCCGAGCGAATTCACTGTCGCTCCGGTGGGCGCGATCAACAAGGTTCTCGATAAGGCCGGCTGGTCAGCTGACGACGTGGATCTGTGGGAAGTGAACGAAGCCTTCGCCTGCGTCGCGATGTTCGCGATGCGCGACATCGGCATCCCGCACGAAAAAATCAACATTAACGGTGGCGGCACCGCGCTTGGCCACCCCATCGGTGCCAGCGGAACGCGTATCATCGTCACGCTGCTCGGCGCGCTCAAGGCGCAGGGCAAGAAGCGCGGCGTAGCTTCCCTGTGCATCGGCGGCGGCGAAGCAACGGCGGTCGCTGTCGAACTCGTCTAAATTTCTCTGGACCCTTCGCCGCCGCCGTTGCGTTGGTGCGGCGAAGGGAGACGAAAATGAAGAAATTCCTGATCCTTGCCGCTTGCGGCGCACTCGCTGCCTGCGGGTCGAACGATGCCAGCGAGGCACCCGAGACAATCGAAACCGATGTAGCTGTGACGGACACGGCCTCCGCCGATCAGATGGCGGGCACATATGAAGTCACGATGGAAGACGGCACTGTGACGCGTCAGCGGGTCAACGCCGACGGCACCTATGTCGACACAGATCTGGAAGGCAATGAAACCGAACGAGGCACGTGGCGCCAGAACGGTGAGGAGCTTTGCTACGATCCCGAAGGGGAAGAAGGCGAAACTTGCTGGACCGGCGGCGCACAGGGCCCCGATGGCACGTTCTCAGCTTCGACCAGCGATGGCAGCGTGACCACCACGGTACGCCGGATCGAAGACTGATCAACTTTTGATTGCGAAACTAGGAAGGGCGGCCGGAAGGTCGCCCTTTTCACGTCAGGGTTCGCCTGCGCCCCACAAGCGGTTTTGCAGAACCCAGCCCACGCGATTGCCCACGCTGAATTCACACCAGGTTGAATCACAATCGCCAAGCTGGCCGACCACACCAGGCTCAAGGCGCCATTTTATCGCAGCTGCCGCCTCCGGTTCTGCACGCAAGGCTGTCTCCCCGTCACCGATGACGATCGCACCCCGGGCGGGGTTTAGCTGGCGCTGAGCCACCCAACCCTGAGTGCCGTCGGGATCCTGGATAAGCCGCCAGCCTTCCATGACGCGGACGACCTTCACCGGAAGGCCCTTGCGACGGTAGACCCAGTCTATCTTGTATTCCTGGCTCGGTCCGACGCGCATGTTGGTCTCGTCATACCGGATCGTCGCCCAATAGGGCACCTCCCGGTCCTGCGCTTGTGCAGGAACAGCGGCAGCGACAAGCGCCGAAAGTACGAGACCGAAACGAACCAACATTATCCCCTCACTCTAGTATCGTCGCGATTCCCCATCAAGCATCGCTTGACCCGTCCAATGCGAAAAGCGTAGCGCCAGTGATTGCATGGAAACGACAAGCAATCCCTCCGCAGTCCCCAACAAGCGCTTCGATCGCAAACCGCGCGTCGTCGTCACCCGCCGGCTTGGCCCGGCCGTGGAAGATCGCATGGGGGAATTATACGATGTTACCCTGAATGCGAGCGATATGCCGCTCACGCGCGACCAGTTGGTGGAAGCGATCCAGAATTGCGACGTTCTGGTGCCCACTGTTACCGACACCATCGATGCGGATCTGATCGCCGCAGCGGGCAAGGGTCTGGGCCTGATCGCCAACTTCGGTGCCGGTACCGAGCACATCGATCTACAGGCCGCGGCAAGTCGAAAGATCATCGTCACCAATACGCCCGGCGTCTTCACCGACGATACCGCCGATATCACCATGGCCGGCATCATCGGTGTGCCCCGCAGAGTGCGCGAGGGCGTAGAGCTCATCCGGAGCGGGGAATGGACCGGCTGGGCACCGACAGCCATGCTTGGCCGCAAGCTCGGCGGGAAGGTCCTCGGCATCGTCGGCATGGGCCGGATCGGCCAGGCTGTTGCGCACCGTGCGCGCGCCTTCGGGCTCGAAATCCTCTATCACAACCGCAAGCCCCTGCCCTTGGCTATCGAGCGGATGTTCGGTGCGACTTATGTCGACAGCCTCGACGATTTGGTGGCCCAGGCGGATATTCTGACACTGCATTGCCCCTCGAGCCCGGATACGCGCAAGATCATCGACCGGCGGCGCATCGAATTGATGAAGGAGGGCTCGAGCATCATTAACACGGCACGAGGCGACCTGATCGACCAGGAGGCCTTGATCGCCGCCCTGGAAAGCGGGCATCTCGCCGGGGCAGGCCTCGACGTTTATCCGGACGAGCCCAATGTCGATCGCCGCCTTATCGGCCACCCGAACGTCATGACCCTGCCCCACATCGGCAGTGCCACTCGTGAAGGACGAGAGGAATCGGGCATGAAGGTCATTGCCAATATTCGCATGTGGGCCGACGGTCATCGACCGCCCGACCAGGTTTTGAGCGGGCTGGACTGACAGGCCTTGCCCGCGGCGTCGCATGCTGTAAGCGATGCCCATCATGGACGAATTCACTTCCAAGATCGAAGCGCTCGAGCACCTGTGGATGCGCAGCTGGGTCCAGCGTGATCGCAACCAGATGAAGGCGCTCGCAACCCGCGATTTCATCTTCCTTCTGGGCTCGAAAAGCCCCGCTATTCTTGACCGCGCAAGTTGGCTTGAAGCCTCGACCACGCGCTTCCGTTGCAATGGCTATCGCTTCGACGAAGTTTACGTCCGCCGCCACGGAAATGTCGCCGTATTCGCCACGCGCATGACGCTCGATGCGAAGATGGGCGACCATGAATGGTCCGGAGACACCTGGCTCATGGACCTCTGGCAGAAGGGCAAGGTCAGGCGGAAATGGCGCATGGTCGAACGGACGATTTCGCGGCCCGACGCTGACGAAAAGATGCCGGAAGCGATCCGCTCGATGCAGCTCTGGCGCTAAGCGCTATCGATTGCGGACAGGCGGTCGCCCAAGGTCTCGACGATCTTCCTGACTGCTCGCTTCGAACAACCCAGTTCGAAATGCCTGAACGGAAATTCGACCGCCTCGTCGCGTTCAGTTTCTTTGCCCCTTGCACTTGCCGGAGCGACTATTCCGTCGACCGGAGACCAGAAGGCTATCGTATAGGCCTCCGGCTTGACCGCCGGGTCATCAGGCAGTGGCGGAGATTCCACGCCGTGGTCGGCGATCAACTCGTAGATGCGCCAGACGTTATTTGCCCTCCGATCGCCTGAAAACGGCGTACCGAGCGTGGCCACTATTTTCACTTTCGAGGGATGTCGCTGCGCGAGCACGCGGGCATAGAACCCGCCCAGGCTCCATCCGACAAGAACCGCCTTCTTTCGGTCCGCCTGTACCATGCGATCGAGCATGGTTTCTAGGGACGCGAGCTTGGCGGGCGAAATGGTCAGGTTCCGACCGAGTGAAGCGGGGTAGGTATGGAAACCCGCCTCCGAAAGCGAATTGCGCAGGAGTGCGGTCGAGCCGTCACCCGATGCCATTCCCGGCAAGACCAGCGCCGGACGTCCGTTTCCGTTCGGCTCCGAAGGCTCAGGCCTTCGGAAGGGAGCAACGGCAATTTTCGGTATGGCCAGCGGTTCCGCAAGCCAGCGGATGAGAGGGGGCGCCTTGCTGTCGTCGCTGCCGCCCCCACGCATCTGATCAGTCGCCCGTGAGAATGCGGTCCACGAGTTCCTTCACCGTCGGGGTGAAGTTGTTCGAGTAGAACGGATCCTGCTTGAAGCGGTAGGCCGCGTGGCCTGCGAAGGCGAGGTTCTCGTCCGGATCACCGCCATGGGCGATATCCTGCAGGGTCTTCTGGATGCAGAAGCTGCGCGGATCGGCGAGACGCCCGGTGGTGTGATTGTCGTGATCCTTCCAGCTCGAGAACTGGCAGTGAGACAGGCAGCCCATGCAGCCCTGCTGGTCGGCACGGATCTGCTCGGCGCTTTCCGGAGTTACGAAAACTACCGTGTCGTCAGGCGTTTTAAGTGCCTCGGTGAAACCCTCGTGCATCCATGCCTGCGCCTTGCGTTGGTCGCCGGGGTGGACGAAGAAATACTTCGCCTTGCCGTGGTCCATCAGCGGGATCGTGCCCTCTTCCTCATCGCGCTTGAAGATCGGGATCTGGCGCTCGGACCGGTGCATGAGATCATACAGGAACGGCGTCTTCACAGCGCTTGAGTAGAAGCCAGTCGGGCTGAACTTGTGGAGCAGGACGTCACCCGGCTCGACCGTGCGCAGCATGTCCTTCCAGACATTGGGGATCGGGCTCTCATGCGTGAGCAGCGGACGGGTACCGAACTGGAAAGCTATCTTGCCGAGCTCGGGATTGTCGATCCAGTCGTTCCATTCGCGCAGGAACCAGACCCCACCAGCCATCACGATGGCCGTGTCCTCGCTCACGCCTTCCTTGCGCATGGTCTCGCGCAGAGCCTTTACGCGCGGATAGGGGTCTTCCGGCTTGGTCGGATCTTCAGCGTTGGAAAGACCGTTGTGACCGCCGGCCAGCCACGGGTCTTCGTAGACAACTGCAGCCAAGAGGTCCGGAACCTTGGAGTAGCTGCGCTTCCACAAGGCGCGGAACGCACGGGCCGAGGACACGATGGGCAGATAATACACATTATAGCGCTGCGCGATCTCGGCCAGCTTATAGGGCATGCCTGCGCCGCAAGTGACGCCGGTGATCTTGTCAGCGCAATTGTCGAGCACGCCTTCCAGCACCTGCTGCGCACCGCCCTGTTCCCAAAGGACGTTTATGTTGATGGCGCCCTTGCCGTCTGCGATTTCATAGGCGCGGTTCACCTGCTCGGTCGCACCATCGATGGCGTAGCGCACCAATTGTTCGAAGCGCTCCTTGCGGGTCGCTTGCGGATAGACCTGGGGGATCGGATTGCCGTCCTCGTCATAGCTATCGGCATTCACCGCGCTGACCGTACCGATGCCGCCCGCTGCGGCCCATGCACCCGAACTCATATGATTCGTGGCGGACACACCCTTGCCGCCTTCGATAAGCGGCCAAACCTCGCGGCCGCCGTAATTGATTGGGCTCAGACCCTTGAAACTCATGAAATCTCTCTCTCTTCCGTCGCCGGTACTTCGGCGCTCAGCCCTGCGTCACATTGTCGTTGCGGCAGGGTTTGATCTCTCCAGGCTCGGGCCTGTTAGCCGCTGCCTTGAACTGTGCATAGTACCCGGACAATTCGGGCGCGTCTTTGAAGGCCACAAGTTCGTAGCCGACGCGTTCCAGCTCGCATGACAGCAGTAGCGGATCGATCCCGTGCTGATCGGTGGGCCGGTCACGATCGACGATCACGATCTGACCGTCCTGTTTCAGCGCCGGCCACATCCACCAGAGGAACTCGTAGGGCTGTTCGATCTCGTGATACATGTGGACCATGAATATCCGATCGAAGCTGTCCGCCGGAAGCCGGGGATCGGCAAATTCGCCTCGCTGGATCGAGACGTTGTCGAGCCGGTAGCGCTCTACCCGTCGTGCGAGGCGGTCGAGTGCCTGCTGGTCGATATCCTGAGCAAGCACACGGCCTTCCGCCCCGACGCGCTCTGCAAGGCGCACCGTGTAATAGCCGTTACCCGCGCCGATATCGGCCACTGTCATGCCAGGCTCGATCTCGGCGAGATCCATGACCTTCTGCGCTTCGCCGACGCTGTCGCGCTGATCTTCGGTCGAGAACTGACTCGAGGAGACTTCGGAAACCGGACGATCAGGATCCGGGAAACGCTGGTTGCCCTCGCTCGCACCACCAAACCCGTCGCAAGCGGTTAACGCCAGCGGCAAGGTTGCAAGGAGCAGCGGGCGCATCATCATTCGGTGTCTTCCACCTCGACCGTCTCACCTGTCACACGCTGTGCAAGCGCAGCCGATATGAACGGGTCGAGCGCGCCGTCCAGAACGTCGTCGGGTGATGGCGACTGCACGCCGGTTCGCAGGTCCTTGACCATCTGGTAGGGCTGCAGGACGTAGGAACGGATCTGGTGACCCCAACCGATATCGCTCTTTTCCTGATACTCGCCCGAAGCTGCAGCCTCGCGCTCGGCCATCTCGCGTTCGAACAGGCGCGCCTTGAGCATGTTCATGGCCGTCGCCTTGTTCTTGTGCTGGCTGCGATCGTTCTGGCTCGCCACCACGATGCCGGTGGGCTGGTGGGTGATGCGCACCGCACTGTCAGTCGTGTTGACATGCTGACCGCCAGCACCCGATGCGCGGTAGGTGTCGATCTTGAGGTCTGACGGATTGATTTCGATATCGATATCGTCGTCGATCACCGGATAAACCCAGACCGAGCTGAAGCTCGTGTGGCGGCGCGCCGAGCTGTCGTAGGGGCTGATGCGGACGAGGCGGTGTACACCGCTTTCCGTCTTGGCGTAACCGTAGGCATTCTCGCCCTTCACCAGCAGCGTCGCGCCCTTGATCCCGGCCTGTTCGCCAGCCTGATATTCCACGGTTTCGATCTTGAAACCGCGGCGCTCTGCCCAGCGCGAATACATGCGGAAGAGCATTTCAGCCCAATCCTGGCTTTCCGTGCCGCCCGCCCCCGCGTGAATTTCGATATAGGTGTCGTTTCCATCGGCTTCACCCGAGAGAAGCGCCTGGACCTTGTCCCGATCGGCCCGCTCGGCGAGTTTTTCGAGCGTATCGAGGCCTTCACGTTCAACATCGGCATCACCCTCGGCTTCGCCCATTTCTACGAACTCGATAGCATCGGCCATTTCGCTTTCGATCTCGCGAACTGTGTTGATCGCGGTCTCAAGGCGCTTTTGTTCCTGCGTGATAGCCTGCGCCTGTTTGGGGTCGTCCCACAAAGTGGGATCCTGGACACGGGCATCCAGCTCGTCCAGCTGGCGCAGCGCGCGCTCCCAATCCAGCGATTGGCGCACCAGCGCAAGCGCTGCTTCGATACGGTCGATATGGGCCTGCCCCTCGGCACGCATAACTCAAAGTCCTCAATTGATTTGCAAGTCCACCTAACGCGCAGGTGGCGATTGTAAAGGAGAGTGGATCAGTAGATCCCGCCCTGATCCTCGACGAAGTCCGTGGGCTGGTCGTCCCTGCCCTCGGTCCGGTCGCTTGTAATACCCTGACGCGCGCGGCGGATCAGTTCGAGGATTTCGCTGCGTTCTGCAGCAAGCTGGTCCGACCGGGTCGAGCGCGATGGCTCGGTATCCGGCTTGAACGCCTCCCAGATCACCGCAGCCTTTGGATCATCCGTCGGTTCCCCGTCGAAAACACGCTTGCCCGTGCGCCGATCAATCTTGACCATGCGGATACCTGGCGGCGCGATGAAATCGTCCGAAGTCCAACGGTCGCGGGTCGCTTCGATGAAACGCTTCATGATCGGCGCAGCGGTATTTCCCCCCTGAACCCATCCGCCGAGGTTCCGCGGCTGGTCGAAGCCGACATACATACCGGCGATAATATCGGGTGTTCCGCCGACGAACCATGCATTGGTCGGGCCATTGGTCGTTCCGGTCTTGCCGAACAGCGGCAGGCCAAGGCTGCGCAGGCGGACCGCGGTTCCTCGCGTTACCACGCCCTGGAGCATGTGAACAGTCTGGAACGCCGTACGCGGGTCGAGAACCTGCCGTCCGCCCGGCTCGAAGCGAGGCATGGGCTGGCCGTCCCATTCGTCCATATTGCAGCCGGTGCAGTCGCGCTTGTCGCTACGATAAATGACCTTGCCGCGGCGGTCCTGCACGTAATCGATCACGCTGCCTTCGTGCTGGCGCCCCCAGTTCGCGAGCGCCGCATAGGCATTGACCATCTTGGCGACGGTCGTGTCGCCAGCCCCGAGGGCGAAGGAGTAGTAGGGTTCGTAATCGCCGATCCCGACGCGGCTGATCGTTTCGGTGACGTTTTCCATGCCGGTGTCATCGGCAATGTGCACGGTCATAAGGTTGCGGCTCTGCTCGAGGCCCCAACGCATCGTGTGTTCACCGCCACCGCCACCGCCGAAGTTGCGGAAGCATTTTTCACCGAGCTGCGCACCCTGCCACACGCAGAACGTCTGGTCAGGCACCATCGAAGCGGGCGTCATTCCCTGATCGAGAGCCGCTGCATAGACAAAGGGCTTGATTGTCGATCCGGGCTGGCGAAGCGCCTGCGTCGCACGGTTGAAGCTGCCCAAGCGGCTGTCGAACCCCCCCTGCATCGCGAGCACGCGGCCCGTGCGCGGCGATGCGGCAAGGAATGCGCCGGAAACTTCGGGCACTGCACGCAGGCGGTAACCCGATCCCGACTTCTCGACTGCAACGACATCGCCAACCCTGATCGACGAAGGTGCGCCTGAAAGCGCGTAATCTTCGCCATCGGTCAGTCCGACCTGCGCATCGCTTCCGCCCGAGGTTATGACACCGACGCGCCAGTTCTCGTAGTTGATGGACAGGTTAGAGGAGCGAAGCTGTGCATGCAGGTCACCATTCTCAGGATTCAGTGTCGCGATCGCTCCCGTGTAACCACGGTTGCCGTGATAACTGAGCAGTTGCGCACGCAGGGCATCGCGCGCGGCATCCTGAAGTTCGACATCGAGAGAGGTGCGCACCCACAGTCCGCCAGCGTAAACACTGTTGCCGGTCTCGCCGCTCTCACCGGTGTCTTCCGCCGTTTCGCCGAACTTCTCGATCAGCTGGCGTCGTACTTCTTCGAGGAAATACCCCGCATCTGCCGAACGTTCGCTGCGCTGCTGAACGAGACCCAAGGGCTGGCTCTTTGCAGCGGCAGCTTCTGCCGTGGTAACGAAATCGTTGGCAACCATCTGGTCAAGCACGAAATTCCGGCGAGTGATGGCCAGATCTTCATAGCGCGCACGGCCATAACGCTCGGGCGCCTTGGGAAGAATGGCGAGAAAGGCCGTCTCATGAAGGTCCAGCTCGCCCACATCCTTGTCGAAATAAGCTCTTGCTGCCGCCTGGACGCCGAAGCTGCGGCGGCCGAGCGGAATCTCGTTGAGGTAGAGCTCGAGGATTTCTTCCTTAGTCAGCACCTGCTCGATGCGCTGGGCGAGAATCATTTCCTTGAGCTTGCGGGTGACGGAATATTCGTCACCGAGCAGCAGGTTCTTGGCCACCTGCTGCGTGATCGTCGAACCGCCGACGGCACGTTCGCCCGAACCATACTTGGTTGCATAATCGATCACGGCATTCAGCGTGCCGGTGAGATCGACGCCGCCATGGCTAAAGAAGGTCTTGTCCTCGGCCGAAAGGTAGGCCTCGATCATCTGCTGCGGGAAATCGACATATTGCAGCTGCACGCGCCGTTCGCGGGCGTAGCTGTGGACGATCTCCCCGTCGACACCGCGTACCACTGTCGGCAACGGCGTTTCGTAATCGAGCAGCGAATCGGCTTCGGGCAGGTTGCGCGCCAGCGAGGCCCAGGCCAGCACCAGCAGGAGGTCACCGATCCCGACGATGTAGGTCGCCACTCGCAGGCGGCGGCTGTGGTGCCAGTTTTCGCG
>JABDNC010000016.1 GCA_013001165.1 Erythrobacter sp. | reverse complement strand
CGCGGGGACGTCGTCAACCGCAACGCTGTTATTTGAAACGTGAGCAGCGACGATGTCTGAAGTGAGCGTAATCAGGGTCTCGGACATATCGACTTCGAATTCTTCCATAAGGCTAACTCCCAACTATAGGGGGCCTATTGGGAGTTCTTCGGGCTGTCTACTGCAAATTGTAAAAATCCGCCATTCCTGTCGCGTGTATACAACTCTGGCGGTAAATTGGCGATTTCAGGTGACTTCGCGGGCGAATGTCAGCGCATCGATCGGGTTGCCCAGCACTGTGCGATAGTAATCGGGGCGCAGGCCGATCTGGGTGAATCCGGCATTTCGATAGAAGTTTTCCGCCGGATTGTTGGCGCGCATTTCAAGGAAGACCTTGGCCGCCTGGCGTTGCGCGGCAGTTTCAAGGAAGCGATCGAGCAACCTGTGTCCTACGCCAGTTCCGCGCAGGGCGGGACGAACCGCGATGAGCAATAACTCGATTTCGTCCAGCGCCTGTCTTGCTAGAACGAACCCTGCTGCGGGTTCTCCCTCTGCGCAGGGTTCGCCGCAATCATTGGCGAGCAACATGAAAGTTGAGGGAGTAAGAAGCGAATCTTCGACTTGCCTGCGTGTCCAGGCTTCACGGAAATGCGGGTCGAAAGCCTCCTCCATCACCTCCATGAGTTTGTCGAGATCGGTCACCGGGCAGGCGCTTTCGCATCAGGCGCCCTGCCGTACATAGGCGAAAGGTCGGTTGTGAGGACCCTTTCGGGAAGGCCCAGCGCGTGGCGTGCGTCGGGCAAGCAGTCGAACGGGGTGGCCGTGCCATCGCCCAGCAGGGCCGCAAGGTCTTCAGCACGGTTCCCGGCGATGTCGGCGAAGACTTCGGCTGCCGCTGCTTCGGCAGGCTGAAGGGAACTGGGCGCGGAGCGAGCTGTGCCGTCGCCATTGTAATTCTGGACGAACCATTGGCCGTGACCGCCATTCATGCAGATTGTCAGAGGCTGTCCGGGGTCTGCCATTCCGCCTTCGGTGCGGGCGAAGGCAGCGACCAGCGCAAGGGTCGGGTAACCGCTCACTTCCGCATTCCATGCAATGCTCAGCGCGCGCGCCACGGCAAGGCCGATCCGGACGCCGGTAAAACTTCCCGGACCAAGCGACACGCGGATCGCATCGGCACGCCCCTGATCCTGCAAACCTGCAATCATCGGGACCAGCCGCTCCGCATGGCCGCGGCCTAGAATTTCGTGTCGCGCGTCGATCAGCGCGTCGCCCTCGAACAGGGCGACGGAACAGGCCTCGGTGGCGGTCTCTATTGCAAGCGTACGCATTGGCTGCGCCCTGCCTCAGCCGGACGCAGCCTGCAAGTCAGGCGATGGAGTTGAACTTGTCGAAATCGGGACGCGGGCTTCGATCGAAGATGGTCGACTTGTCGCCATAACCGATGGCGCAGACCCAGTCGGCGCGATGCCGCGGATGGTCTGCGAAGAAGTGATCGGTCACTTTGTCGAGGTCGACACCGGACATCGGTCCGCAGTCGAGGCCGAGCGCGCGTGCCGCGATCATGAGGTAAGCCCCCTGCAGTGCGGTATTACGTGCGGCGCCTTCCTTGCGGCCCTCCTCGTCGCCTTCGAACCAGCTCTTGGCGTCCGTGTGCGGGAAGAGCCAGGGCAGTTCTTCGTGGAAGTCGATATCGTAACCGATGATCACCACCGCGGGCGCGGTCTTGATCTTTTCCTGGTTACCTTCCGAAGCCATCTTGGCCAGCTTGTCGCGCGATTCCTGCGAGACACACCAGACGAAGCGGCCAGGCTGCATGTTGGCCGAGGTCGGGCCCATCTTAAGCAATTCGTAGATCTGGTGGATCTGCTGCTCGGTCACTTCCTTGTCGTGCCAGCCGTTGTAGCTGCGCGCTTCGCGGAAAATCTGGTCGAGAGCGTCGGCCGACAGGTGGTTGTCGTGGAATTGCTTGGTCATCGTAATCCTGGAAGTTCGAGGGTGGGTGTCAGGCTTCGCGGACTTCAACGACCTCGGGCACATAATGTTTCAGCAGGCCCTCGATACCGTGCTTGAGCGTGGCCGAAGAAGACGGACAACCGGCACAGGCGCCCTGCATCTGGAGATAGACCACGCCTTCCTTGTAGCCGCGGTACTGGATGTCGCCGCCATCGCTAGCCACCGCCGGACGGACGCGTGTTTCCAGCAATTCGTTGATCTGCGCGATGATGTCGGCATCCTCTGCGCTTTCCTCGACCATCATATCGTCCTCGGCCGGGACCGCGATGCCGCCAGCGGTGCCCGGCGCGAAGAGCGGGGCTTCCGAAACGAAGTGGTCGAGCAGGACCGACAGCACGATCGGCTTGAGATCCGACCAGCTGACGCCGGGAGCGGCGGTGACGGTCACGAAGTCGCTGCCGAAAAAGACATTGGTGACTTCGCCTGTGTCGAAAATCGCCTGTGCGAGCGGGCTCGCTTCGGCGGCCTCGGGGCTGGCGAATTCGCGGGTGCCCTGGCCCATGACCGCCCGCTGCGGCAGGAATTTCAGGCTGGACGGATTGGGCGTTGTTTCGGTCTCGATGAACATGGCCGCGATGTAGGGGGCGGCGCTGGCAGGCACAAGGCACGAAAACCTCATGCCCATTCACTGGCGCTTCACACACCCTGTCCCTATATCCCGAGACATGACAGGCACTTCGCGCGCCCTTCGGCGTCTCGCACTTCTTCTTCCGCTCACGTTACTCGCCTCGCAGGGCTTAACGGCGCAAGAATCGACGCTCGTGGAAGATGTGAGGGTCGCGGTCGTCCCGAACCCCAGCGTACAGCCGTTTCCACGCCCCGAATCGCTCCAGGCCGCGGACGAGGTGCCTTGGATTTACGAAGGCAGCGACGTTCCGCGTGACGAGGAGTGGAGCTTCGGCAAGCTGGAAAATGGGCTGCGCTACGGTGTGCGCGAGAACGGCGTGCCGCCCAACCAGGTTTCCATCCGCGTGCGCATCGATGCCGGTTCGCTGCACGAGGACGATGACGAGCTGGGCTATGCGCACTTGCTCGAACATCTGCTGTTTCGCGAAAGCCAGTATCTTGGCGTTGCCGAGGCGATCCCGCGCTGGCAGAAGCTCGGCGCGACTTTCGGCAGCGATACCAATGCCGAGACCAGTGCAACGCACACCGTTTACAAGCTTGACCTTCCCAACGTGACGCCAGCCAAGCTGGAAGAGAGCATCAAGCTGATTTCCGGCATGATCCGCGCTCCGGTCCTTTCGGACGCCAATGTCGACGCAGAAGTGCCGATCGTATTGGCCGAGAAGCGCGAGCGCGGAGGTGTTGCCGAACGAATTTACGAAGCGCGCACACGAACCCTTTTCGCCGGGCAGCGCCTTGCCGACCGTATCACCATCGGCACAGAAGAGACGCTGACCTCGGCTACCGGCGAGTCGGTTCAAGGCTTCTACGAACGTTGGTATCGCCCTGAAAACACGGTCATCTCGGTTGTCGGTGACCTCGATCCGATGCTGCTGGCATCGATGGTCGAGAAGTATTTTTCCGGCTGGGAGGTCGAGGGGACGCCTGCGACGGCCCCCGATTTCGGCGATCCGGTCGCACCTGCCGGTGCAGACCCGGCCAATCCGGTGGGCGAAGTGGCGGTCATCGCCGAACCGAATGTCCAGCGCTTCCTCACGCTTGGTTATCTGCGCCCTTGGCGTCAGGTCAACGATACGATCGTCTACAACGAAGGACGCCTGCAGGAGCAACTCGCCCTGCAGTTGATAAATCGCCGTCTCGAAGCGCGTGCGCGCTCCGGCGGCAGTTTCGTGCAGGCGGGGGCCGGTGAGATCAAGCTCAGCCGGTCCACCCATATGACCGTGGTGCAGGTCGCTCCGCTGGGTAGCGACTGGGAAGCTGCATTGCAGGATGCGCGCGCGGTGATTTCCGACGCCCTGACCAATCCTCCCACGCGCGAGGAAATGGACCGCGAGCTCGCTGAAATGGAAGTCGCTTATACGGACCTGGTGGAACAGCGTTCGGTCCTGCCTGCTGCGCGCTTTGCAGACGAGCTGGTAAACGCGGTAGACATCCGCGAGACCATCGCTGCGCCGGAAACTTTCCTGATGGTGTTCAACTCCATGCGCGCCAAGGCGACGCCCGAAAGCGTCCTTCAGGAAACGCGTGAGCTGTTCAGCGGCGATGTGATCCGCGCGACCTATGTTACCCCTGATGCGGGCGACGCGACCGAGCAGGGCCTTCGCACAGCGCTGCTGGAAGACGTCGATGCCGCCGGCAATGCCCGCCTTGCAGCCCAGACCGTCTCTTTCGACGCCTTGCCGGCTATTGGCGAACCGGGTGAAATCGTCTCTCGCGGTTCGCACGGCATCGGTGAAGTCGAACGGATCACCTTCGACAACGGCGTGACGGCATTGCTGCTCGCCAACGAATACGAGCCGGGCCGTACTTACGTGAAGGTCCGCTTCGGCAAGGGTTACCTCGCTTTCGAACCTGAGGACGCGGCCTACATAAGTCTCGGCCAGCAGGCGCTGTTCGCGGCCGGACTTGGCGAGCTCGGCCAGGAAGAACTCGACCGTCTGCGCACCGGTCGCAAGCTCAGTTGGCAGCTGGAAATCGGCGACGGGACTTTCAGCTTCTTCTCCGAGACACGGCGTCAGGATCTGGCAGACCAGCTTTACCTGTTCGCTGCAAAGCTGAGCATGCCGCGCTGGGATCCGAACCCGATCACGCGCGCAAAGGC
>JABDNC010000026.1 GCA_013001165.1 Erythrobacter sp. | reverse complement strand
CATGTCGAAACGGCGGGCGCCGGCTTGGTAGTCGTCGCGGTAATCGACCAGCCGGGTAAAGTCTTCCGAGCCGCCGCGATTGATCCAGTTCTGTTCAAGCGGGCGGCCCGCGTGATGGCTCGGATCGACGTAAAGAAGACCGATGCCATACGGCCCCATCAGCCACTTGTAGCAGGCGGCAACCGCGAAATCCGGCCGAACGGCTCCCAAGTCCAGCGGCATGGCGCCCAGCGATTGCGTCAAGTCGAGCACCAACGCCGCCCCGATTTCGCGGCATTTTGCTCCGACCCTTTCGAGATCCACCAGTCGCCCGTCTGCCCAGTGACAATGCGGGAGCGCAGCAATTGCGGTGTCCTGATCGATCGCATCCAGAACCGCGTCGGTCCAGCAGGCGTTCTCGTCGCGCATGACGGTAACGACCTCGGCGCCGCGTTCGGCGGCAAGGTCTCGCCAGACATAGACATTGGAGGGAAACTGGTCCGCCAGCGTGACGATGGACTGGCCCTTTTCGACCGGGCAATTCATCGCCGCAATCGCGAGGCCGTAGCTTGCCGAAGGCACGATCGCGATATTGTTCGGTTGCGTGCCAGCCAGATCGCCCGCGCGCTCTCTGAAGCGTTCGCTGCCGGTAAAGAAATCTCCAGGCGTATATTTCCACGGCTCGCGCTTGAGCATCGCGCCTTCGACCATCGCCTTGGATACACCATCAGACAAAGGCGCCATGTAGGCACAGTTGAGATAGTGGACGTCTTCCGGGATGGCGAAGCGGTGGCGCTGGCTTTGGATCGACTTCATGTCGTTTAGCTAGCCTGCCGCGTTGCGATTGCGAAGCGGCTTTGCGGAACGCGCTCGGCTCGCACCCATTGTGTGGGAAAGAGACCCGAGGAGCTTTCGCTTGATCACCACGACCAATCCCGCGACCGGCGAGACTATCGCCGAGTACGAAACGCTCGACGAAAACGGCATCGACCGGAAACTGGAACAGGCAACCCGCGCCTATTCCGACTGGAAGAGTTCGCCGATGGAGCGGCGTACCGAACTGCTGAACGCGCTCGGCGACCTTTACGATAGCAATAAGGAAGAACTGGCCCGGCTCGCCGTCACCGAGATGGGGAAGCCGATTACGCAGGCCCGGAGCGAAGTCGAAAAGTGCGCGAGCCTGTTCCGATACTATGCCGAGAACGGCCCGCCGATGCTCGACTCCAGGTTCTGGGACCTGTCCGATGGTGGCCGTGCCGAAGCGCGCTGGCTGCCGCAGGGGCCTGTGCTCGCGGTCATGCCCTGGAATTTCCCGTACTGGCAGGTTGTACGCTTCCTCGCGCCGACCATTCTTGCCGGGAATGTCGGCGTCCTCAAGCATGCGAGCATCGTCCAGGGCGTCGCCAAGCGGATGGAGGAACTGGTGGTCGAAGCAGGCGCACCCGAGGGCCTGTTCCAGAACCTGTGCGTGTCTTCCGATCCCATCGGCAAGGTCATCGACGACCCGCGTATCGTGGCCGCGACCCTGACCGGGAGCGAGAGCGCGGGCAGCGCCGTGGCGGAACGGGCAGGCAAGAGCCTCAAGAAGGTGGTGCTCGAGCTGGGCGGCACCGACCCATTCATCGTCATGCCTTCCGCCGATATGGACCAGGCCGTGAAGGACGCGGTCTTCGCGCGCATCCAGAACAACGGCCAGTCCTGCATCTGCGGCAAGCGCACGATTGTGCATGCAGATATCTACGACGATTTCTCGGAAAGGTTCGTCAGGGCATTGAAAGATGTGAAGCTCGGCGATCCGATGGATGACGATACCGAACTTGGCCCGCTTTCAAGCGAGGGACAGCGCGATACCGTGCTCGAACAGGTGGAGAAAGCGCAGGGGGAAGGTTGCACCCTAGTTTTCGGCGGCGAGAAGATCGACCGGCCCGGCGCGTGGATGACCGCCGGCCTGCTCACCGATGTCCCGCTCGCCAGCGAGACCGGAACCGACGAAATTTTCGGACCCGTCGGGCAGCTCTACAAGGCCAAGGACATCGACGATGCGACCACCATCGCCAACGCCATCCCCTATGGTCTGGGCTCTGCCGTCTGGACCAATGACGAGGACGAGAAAGAGCATTTCGCGAACGCCATCGAGGCCGGGATGACTACCTTCAACGCAGTCAACGGATCGAAGATCGAAGCGCCCTTCGGCGGCATCAAGCGGTCGGGACATGGCCGCGAACTGGCCGAGTTCGGCCTCCATGAATTCATGAACCTTAAGACGCTGGTCTATCCGGCCTAGGAGACATCACATGACTAAACACGTCCTTATCGTTGGTGCATCGCGCGGCATCGGCCTCGGCCTTGCAGAGGAGTTTAGATCGCGCGGATGGAACGTAACCGGGACGGAACGCTCCAGAAGCGACGAGTTGCATGCGCTTGAGGGAGTGGCGGTCGACACGCTCGACGTCACCGACCCTTCGACCTTCGGCAATGTGACAGGCGAATTCGACGCGGTGATCGTCAATGCCGGCATCACCGGCGCGCAGCACCAGTCGAGCGAGCAGGCGACGCCGGAAGAGGTCGCCAATGTGATGATGACCAATGCCTTCGGCCCCGCGCATCTCGGCAAGAAGCTGCTGCCGCAGATCAAACAGTGCGGCTCGCTGTCCTTCATGAGCTCGCTCATGGGGTCGATCGAGGACAGCTCGGGCGGATACGAGCTCTACCGGACGAGCAAGACGGCGCAGAACATGCTCGCCAAGGGCATTGCCGAACAGGATGCGTCGGAGCGCGATGTGACCGTGCTCTCGCTCCATCCAGGATGGGTCCAGACCGACATGGGCGGCCCCAATGCCCACATCACTGTCGAGGAAAGCGCAAAAGGCCTCGCCGATGTCATCGAGAATGCGAGCGGTGGCTACGCATATCTCGACTACACCGGCAAGGCCCTGCCGTTCTAGTCCAGTCCTAGCTTAGAAGCGCAGGCCGATCCCGGCGACGATCTGGTCGGTCGTCGCCTCGCCCTGGTCGATGTCGGCAAGGTCGTTATACTGCGAGCGCCGGTATTCGATGCGCGCCTCGAGTGCGGAAGGCAGCTCGATCTGGATACCCGCACCATAACGGATGCCATCGGTGTTCTCTTCGAGGTCCGACAGCGAGCCGCTCGAGGTAAAGGCCGTCGTGTCGAGCGAGGTGTAGCCGACCTTGCCATAGGCGGCGATGCCGGGCGTCAGGGCGAAGCCTGCACGGGCACCGAGATAATACTGGCCGCTGGTTTCCAGTCCTTCACGAGCACCTGCAAAGCTGCCCGGGAAACTGGTCGATCCGTCGCTGGTCGACAGCTCGCCTTCGACACCGACGAACGCGCCGCCGAGGCTCAGGTCGTAGCCGGCATTGATGCCGTAAACGGCGCTGTCGGCAGTTGCGGTGGCGGTGCCGTCGGCCGATTCCACATCGACGCCTTCATAGCCGCCGAGTGCACCGATGTAGAAGCCACCGGGGGCTTCCGTATCATCTGCCATTGCGGGGGTGGCAGCAAAACCTGCGCCGACGACGGCGAGTGCGATAATCTTTTTCATTTGCGATCCTTTCACATGCGATCCCTTGCACGTGACAGGAGGCAGAGCGCCTACGCGCTTGCGAAAAGATGAACGGTCAGGCGGGCTGCACCACCCTTGCGACCAACCGGAAAATCAGGGGACGTGGACGTTCTTTATCCGCGGATCGGCTGCCTTGCCGTCGGTCAGGTCGCGTACCTTGTCCCGCAGGCGCTGGACCGGCTGTTCGACGAAACGGACCACCAGCATGGCGAGGATATAGACCAGCGGGATGGCGACAAGCGAATGCCACAGCACACGCTCTGGCCCCTGCCCGCCGCTTCCCCCGAGCAGGCCAGTGACCAGGATGAGCATGGCGAAATGTAGCAGGAAGACCGGATAGGACAATTCGCCGAGGTATTCCGAAACCTTGGCGAGCTTCGTTCCGGTCAGGACAGAGCTGTCGTCGACGCGGACCGCGAGCGTCGCCCACATGGCGAAGGCGGCAAAGGGCAGCGTACCGTAGAAAATCCAGATC
This sequence comes from Erythrobacter sp., assembly GCA_013001165.1. Taxonomy (GTDB): domain Bacteria; phylum Pseudomonadota; class Alphaproteobacteria; order Sphingomonadales; family Sphingomonadaceae; genus Qipengyuania. Next base: position 19,913 of record JABDNC010000026.1, on the reverse strand, counting down.
GAATCGAGCGGCAGGACGCGCGCGATTTCTTCCATCGAACGGGTTTCAAGATAGATGTAGATCCCGATCGGCTCCTGCCAGAAAACATATACCAGCAGCAGGCCAATCGCAGCGATTGCCGCTTTGGGCGAGCCCTTGGTGGCGATGAGCGAGAACACCTTGTCGAACCATTCGCCGAAGTGGTGGAGCGCTGCACCGATGGCGAAAACCAGCGTGATGTAGAGATAGGAGAAATAGGCCTCGTCGAGGCCGAGATTGCCGATCGCGTAAACCATCGTGCCTATTCCGAAGACGAGCCAGAGCGCGGTCGCAATTTTCGAGCGGCCAAGGACGGTGGCGATCAGCAGGTAGTAGACGAGCTCTACCGACAAGCTCCAGCCGACCGAGATCCAGCCGACCGGCGCCCGTCCTTCAGGGCCCAGCTGGCCGAAGATCAGGATCTGCTTGGCGATCTCGCCGATGTCGGAGGTCAGCACCATGCGCGGATTGGTGTTGGCCGCGACGGCCGGGAACAGGGCAATCGCAGCGAAGGCGAATGCGAGGCAGACCCAGAAGGTCGGATAGATTCTCAGCGCCCGGTTGAGCACGAATATCCCGAAACCGCGCACCCCGTCGGAGTAACGCCCGTTTACGATCCGGGTGACGAGGAAGCCCGACAGCATGAAAAAGCCTGCCACCGCCGCCTTCCCCACGTCCGCGACGTTGGGAAGCAAGTGCGCATACACGACCATCGATGCGAGAATGAAACGGTACAGGCCCTGGTACATTCGTTCGCCCTAGTGGCTTCGCCCTTGCTTAGAAACCCTAACCCACAACGCCTGCACTGGCGAGCACCGCCAGCGTCAGGACATCGGGCGCGATGGCGGTCATCGGAGCGATCTGGACCGGCTTTTCCATGCCGACCATCATCGGGCCGATCGTGGTCTCGCCGCCCAGTTCGCGCAGGAGCTTGGCCGACAGGTTCGCCGATTGCAGGCCCGGCATGATGAGCACGTTTGCGGGTCCCGACAGGCGGCTGAACGGATAGAGTTCCATCACTTTGGAATTCAGCGCGGCGTCGGGTGCCATTTCGCCTTCATATTCAAAGTTCACACCCTCGTCCGCATCGAGCAGCGCCACCGCATCGCGAATGTTGCCGAGCCACTGGCCCGACGGGTTGCCGAAGGTCGAATAGGACAGGAAGGCAACGCGCGGCTCGTGACCCATGCGCCGGGCAACGGCAGCGGTTTCCTTGGCGATATGGGCGAGTTCCGCAGCGCTCGGGCGCTCGTTGATCGTCGTATCGGCGAGGAAGGTCGTGTGGTTCTTGCCGACCATCATGTGAATGCCGAACGGGGTCGCACCAGGCTTGGGATCGAGCACACGGGCGACTTCGCGCGCCGTCTGGCTGAAGGTGCGGGTCAGGCCCGAAATCATCGCCTCGCCATGGCCGAGGGCGACCAGCAGGGCAGCGAAGACGTTACGCTCCTGGTTCACCATGCGGCCCACGTCGCGCTCCGTATATCCGCGGCGCTGGAGGCGCTTGTAGAGATAGTCGACCATGGCCGGCACCTTGTCCGACAGGGCCGAGTTCTCGATGATCCAGTCATCGGGATCGTCCACCGCCAGTTCGACCAACTTCTCGCGGACCTTCTCGGTGCGACCCACGAGGATCGGCTCGCCGTAACCGTAATCGCGGAACTGGATGGCAGCACGCAGTGCGACGTCTTCTTCCGCCTCGGCGAAAACCACCCGTTTGGGGTTGGCCTTGGCCTGCTCGTAGATGTTGGTCAGCGCGCCCGTGGTCGGATTGAGGCGAACCTTGAGCGCGTGGCGGTAGGCTTCGAAATCCTCGATCGGGGCCTTGGCGACGCCGCTGTCCATTGCCGCCTTGGCGACTGCCGAGGAAACGACTTCCATGAGGCGCGGATCGAACGGGGCGGGAATGATGTACTCCTCGCCGAACTGGTGGCTCACGCCATAGGCTGCGGCGACTTCCTCGGGTACGCGTTCGCGGGCGAGTTCGGCGATGGCCTGTGCCGCAGCGATTTTCATTTCCTCGTTGATCGCGGTCGCCTGAACATCGAGCGCGCCGCGGAAGATGAAGGGGAAGCCAAGCACATTGTTGACCTGGTTAGGATAATCCGAGCGGCCGGTCGCGATGATCGCATCGGGGCGGACGGCCTTGGCCTCTTCCGGCATTATCTCGGGAACGGGGTTGGCCATGGCAAAGATGATCGGCTTGTCGGCCATCTTCTCGACCCATTCGGGCTTCAGCGCACCGGCGGCCGAAAGGCCGAGGAAGACGTCTGCACCTTCGAGCGCTTCCTCGAGGCTGCGCGCTTCGGTTTCGACCGCATGCGCGCTCTTCCACTGGTCGACATTTTCGCGGCCGGGATAGATCGGGCCCGTGCGATCGCACACGATCACGTTTTCGTGCCGGACGCCCATCGCCTTGATCAGTGCGGTACAGGCCAGCGCTGAAGCGCCCGCGCCATTGACCACCATCTTGACCTTGTCGAGGTCGCGGCCGGTCAGGTGGCAGGCATTGATCAGGCCGGCGGCGGAAATAATCGCGGTGCCATGCTGGTCGTCATGCATCACCGGGATGTTCATTTTTTCGCGCAGGGCCTGCTCGATGATGAAGCATTCGGGTGCGGCGATATCTTCCAGGTTGATGCCGCCGAAGCTTGGCTCCATCAGCGCGACCGCATTGATGAAGGCTTCAGGGTCTTCGGTATCGAGTTCTAGGTCGATCGAGTCCACGTCGGCAAAGCGCTTGAACAGCACTGCCTTGCCTTCCATCACCGGCTTCGATGCGAGCGCGCCGAGATTGCCGAGACCGAGGATCGCGGTGCCGTTCGAGATCACCGCTACGAGGTTCGAGCGCGCGGTGTAGCGCGCGGCATTCTGCGGATCTTCGGCAATCGCTTCAACCGGCGCGGCGACACCCGGCGAATAGGCGAGCGCGAGATCGCGCTGGGTCGCCATGGGCTTGGAGGCAATGATCTCGATCTTACCAGGGCGAATGGTCTCGTGATAAAAGAGCGCCTCGCGAGTGGTGAAACCGGTCTGCTTTTCTTCAGCCATCTGTGTCCTCTGATATCTTGCGCACAGCCCCTAAGAGGATTTTGCGCGAAGTCATAGGGGAAAGGGCGTTTGCCCGACTCCCGAATCGCCTTCGCCCTCGCTAGGCCGGAGGCATGGCCGACAAACCCACACCGATGATGCAGCAGTATCTCGCGCTCAAACGCGAGGCAGGCGATGCGCTGCTGTTCTATCGCATGGGCGACTTCTTCGAACTGTTCTTCGAAGACGCGAGGATCGCGTCGCAGGTCCTCGACATCGCGCTTACCACGCGCGGCGAACATGGCGGGGAGCCGGTGCCGATGTGCGGTGTGCCGGTGCATTCGGCGGAAGGCTATCTCGCGCGCCTGATCAAGGGTGGGTGCCGGGTCGCGATTGCAGAGCAGACCGAAACGCCGGACGAAGCCAAGGAGCGTGCCAAGCGCGAAGGCAAGCCTGTGTCCAAGGCGCTGGTCGCCCGCGATATCGTGCGGCTCGTCACTGCCGGGACGCTGACGGAAGAAGCGCTTCTCGAACCGCGCCGCGCCAACCTGCTTGTCGCCGTCGCGCCGGTTCGCGACGGCATCGGCATTGCTGCGTGCGACATTTCGACCGGCCGGATGGAACTGGAAGACTGCGCCCCCGACCGGATCGATGCCGCACTTGCCCGCCTCGGTGCGAGCGAGATCGTGGCTCCGGAAGATTGGGACGGAACGGCAGAGGGCGTCATCGCCCGTCCGCGTCACGATTTCCGCAGCGACGATGGAGAAGCGCGGCTGAAGGATATTCACGGGCTGGCCACTCTCGACGGCCTTGGCGATTTTTCTCGCCCGATGCTGGCTGCTGCCGCCGGGCTGATCGCCTATCTCGACCATGCGGGCCGGGGCAAGTTGCCCTTCCTCCTGCCACCTGTCGCGCGCGGAAGCGATGCGCATCTGGCGATGGACGCAGCGACCCGTTCGAGCCTCGAGATACTCGCAGCGCAAAACGGCGGACGCGAAGGGAGCCTGATCGCATGCCTCGATCGCTGCGCGACCGGCGCGGGTGCGCGCCAGCTCGCCGAAGACCTCTCCGCCCCGCTCGCCGATCTGGGCGCAGTCGAGGCGCGTCTGGCGAGCGTCCAGCATTTCCACGCGGACCCGTTGCTGCGGGCGGACCTGCGGGCAGTCCTGCGGCAGGCGCCCGACATCTGTCGCGCTCTCGGCAGGCTGGTCGCGGGCCGCGGGAGTCCGCGGGATCTTGGCCAGATCCGCGATGGCCTCGCCGAAGCGCGCCGCGTCCGCGACATGCTCGGAGCGAGCGCCGACCTGCCGTCCCTGCTCTCGGGAATGATCGAGGCGCTTGGCGGCCATGCGGCGCTGGTGGATCACCTTGCACGCGCGCTGGTCCCCTCACCGCCGACCGAGCGCAGCCAGGGCGGCTTCATCGCCAGCGGTTACGATCATGCGCTCGACGCGCTGCGCGAAACCTCAGGCAATGCCCGCAAGGCGATTGCCGCGCTCGAAGCGAAGTACCGCGAGGAAACCGAAACACCCTCGCTGAAGATCAAGCACAACAAGGTGCTCGGCTATTTCATTGAAGTGCCCGCCAAGCACGGTGACAAGCTGATGGCCCAGGACAGCGGCTTCACTCACCGTCAAACGATGGCAGGTGCGGTCCGGTTCAACTCGGTCGGCCTCCACGAGGAAGCTAGCCGGATTGCCGAAGCAGGCGCGCACGCCCTCGCCGCCGAAGAGGCCCATTTCGAAGAGCTGGTCGGCGAAGTTTTTGCCGCCCGCGAAGCCATCGCTGCAACCGCTGCCGCACTCGCGCGTATCGACGTCTGCGCTGCCCTCGCAGAGCGGGCCGTGGAAGGCGACTGGTCGCGCCCCGAAATGCTCGACGAGCCCCGCCTCGACATCGTCGGCGGGCGGCACCCAGTGGTGGAGCAGGCGCTGGCAAAGACAGGCGAGCGTTTCGTGGCGAACGATTGCGCGCTCGGCCCCGACGACCGCTTGTGGCTGATCGGCGGCCCGAACATGGGCGGTAAATCGACCTTCCTGCGGCAGAACGCGCTCATCATCCTGCTCGCACAGGCCGGAAGTTTCGTGCCCGCGACCTCTGCCCGCATCGGTCTTGCCGACAGGCTGTTCAGCCGGGTCGGCGCATCGGACAATCTCGCGAGGGGTCGCTCGACCTTCATGGTCGAAATGGTCGAGACCGCAGCGATCCTGAGCCAGGCAACCGAGCGCAGCTTCGTCATCCTCGACGAGGTCGGGCGCGGCACCTCGACCTATGACGGCATGGCGCTGGCCTGGGCCGTGGTCGAGGCGGTGCACGAGCAGCTGGCATGCCGCTGCCTGTTCGCAACGCATTATCATGAGCTCTCACGTCTTGCAGAAACCTGCGATGCCCTCAGCCTCCACCATGTCCGTGCGCGCGAATGGAAGGGCGATCTCGTCCTCCTGCACGAACTCGCGAAAGGCGCCGCAGACCGCAGCTATGGCCTCTCGGTCGCCAAGCTTGCCGGGCTGCCCAAGCCGGTGATCAAACGGGCCAAGGCGGTTCTCGACAAGCTGGAAAAGGGCCGCGAGCAGACCGGCGGCCTTGCCGCAGGGCTCGGCGACCTTCCGCTCTTCGCTGTCACTGCGCAGGCCGAGGAAGAGCAGTTCGATGCGCTTCGAGAGGCGATCGAGGCACTGGACGTGGATGCCCTTTCCCCAAGGGAAGCGCTCGAGGAATTGTACCGGCTCAAGGCGGAAGCCGCGAAAAGCGCAAATTAACCAATCCGCGCTAATTACGCGGGCATGTCCTTACGCACGACATTCATCGGACTAGGCGTCATCGTCGGCCTGTGCGCCGCAATGCTCTATGGCATTTCGAGCTATTTCGGTCGGGAAGCCGGCATGCGCGATGCCGAAATGGCTTTTCAGGACAAACACGGAACCAAGAGGATCGCCCCTTCGCGACAGATGCAGTCCGGCACCGGCTCTTCGTCGAAGAGCACGCGCCCGGAAGTCCAGCCGCCCGCAGCGGAAGAGCTTGATCTCGATAGCTGGTATGCGGAAAGCGGCTCCGAGGGCGCAGCGCCGAGCCTCGAAAGCTGGTACGCTTCAGCCGGGTCTAATGATGGCCCCGCAGATACGACCCCGACCGATAATAGCTACCTGATCAACGATACCGAGCCATTCTCCACGACCGACCCGCTGTAGGCGGTCAGGAACTCATCCAAGCCTTATCCGCTTGAAAGGGCATGGCTCAGGACGATCCGCCGGAAGGTAAAGACAAAAGCACCGAATGGGCGGAATTCCGCACCGATCTCGCCGAAGACCGCAACATCATGGCGATGGAGCGAACATTCGCAGGCTGGATGCGCACGGCCTTCGCCGCAATCGGCATCGGGCTGGGCTTTCGCGCCGTATTCGGTGAATTCGAGCCGCCGTGGCTCGCAAAGGCCATCGCGACGATGTTCATCGTCGGCGGAGGCTGGCTGGCGATCACCGCGCAGCGACGGGCGGAACGAACGCTTTCGCGGCTCGACCCCCATCAGTTCGAGGCTATTCCGGTACCGCGCTTCAAGGTCATGGCCTACGCCGTGGCCACAGGCGCCGCGATCCTTACCGCAGGCCTGTGGATCCTTAACGACGGCGATATTACCGGCTGATCAGTCGTTCTCGTTCGGAAGGTCCGGATCGACTTCGTTGCTCTTGCCGTATTTGCCTTCGTTATCGTCATGGTTCGGCTCGCCGCGGTAGGCGTCCATGTCGATCCGGCCCGAGCTTTCCATGTCGCGCATGTGGTCGATCGTATCCTGCGTGGAATCGCCCATCAGGCCTGACTTGTTGTCGCCCTTGATGCTTTCGGTCGGCGATCCGGTTTCGCTGGTCAGCTGCTGCGCCTGTTCGGCGACTTCCTGTGCCTGCGACCTGTGATCGTCCTGCTCGTCATTATGCGTTTCGGGCGCGAGGCCCGACTGGCGCATTTCTTGGCTTTCTACCTTACGATCGGTCATGCAAATTCTCCTTTGCACAACCAACGGGCGGCGACCCGTCCCAGTTCCTATCTAGTGGGCCAGTTCCTATCGCGTGGGTTTCGGTTCTTCGCCCGAGTAATCGTAGAAGCCTCGACCGGTCTTGCGGCCGAGCCATCCAGCCTCGACGTATTTCACCAGCAGCGGCGCAGGCCGGTACTTGGTGTCACGCGTGGTCTTGTAGAGAACCATCAGGATGTCGAGGCAGGTATCGAGCCCGACGAAGTCGGCCAGCTGCAGCGGGCCCATTGGATGGTTGAGGCCAAGACGGCAGCCCTTGTCGATATCCTCGATCCCGGCAGTCGACTGGCCCAGCACGAAGACGGCCTCGTTGATCATCGGCAGGAGGATGCGGTTGACCACGAAGCCGGGCTCATCCTGGCTCAGCACCACTTCCTTGCCGAGCGCCTCGGCGAAAGCCTTGGTGCGGTCGGTGGTCGTAGCCGAAGTTGCAAGGCCGGGAATGACCTCGATCAGGCCCATCACGGGGACGGGATTAAAGAAGTGCAGCCCGATGAAGCGCGCCGGGTCGGGCGAATAATTCGCCATCCGCGTAATGGGGATCGAGCTGGTGTTCGATGCCATGATCGCATCGGCTGCAAGCTGCTCGCCCGCCTTTTCGAAGATCGCCTTCTTGATCTCTTCCTTCTCGGTGGCGGCCTCGATGATGAGACCGGCCTCGCCCATACGGCTGTAATCGCCGACCGGCGTGATACGCTTCATGGCCGCTTCCGCCTCGGCGATCTCTATCTTGCCGCGGCCGACCAGCTTGCCCAACGCCTTGTCGATACCTGCGACGGATTTCTCGGCAACGTCGAGGCTGACGTCGGCCAACAGCACGTCCATGCCGTGCTGGGCAATAGTCTGGGCGATACCCGAACCCATCTGTCCGGCGCCGATGATGGCGATCGTCTTGCTCATCGAGAAATCCCTTCGCATGTGCAGCAAAGCGCGAGGGCTTAGCGAAGGCTTGAGGGGCTGGCTAGCGATTAGCGCCCGGAATCCACTTCACGTCGCCCGTGCCGCCGTCATTGGCCACGCGGGCGAGGACGAAGAGGTAATCGGACAGGCGATTGATATAGGCAAGCGCCTGCGGATTGGTCGGCTCGGCAGCCGCCATTGCCGTCATCGCGCGTTCGGCACGGCGGGCACTGGCCCTTGCCACATGGAGGCGCGCGGCTTGCTCGCTTCCGCTGGGGAGCACGAAGCTGGTGAGCGGCTCGAGAATTTCATTGAGCGCATCGATGGCCTTTTCCAGCCATTCGACCTGCGCAGGCACGATCCGCAGGACCATCTCGGACGGGTCGAAGTCGCCGCCTTCAGCAGGCGTGGCGAGATCGGCGCCGAGATCGAACAAGTCGTTCTGGATGCGGTAGATTGCATCCGCATGATCACCCTCGCCCAGCGCAACGGCAGCAAGGCCGAGCGCGCTGTTGGCCTCGTCGACCGCACCGATGGCTTCCATACGGGCAGCATGCTTGGGCAGGCGCGAGCCATCGACCAATCCGGTCGTGCCGTCATCGCCTGTGCGGGTGTAGATCTTGTTGAGCTTGACCACTACCGGCCGATCGTCAGCTGGCGACGGCCATCATGATGGCGAGCACGACAATCGCGAGAGCCTGCCACTTCACGCGCGCCATCATCGCCTTGTTCTGCTTTAGCTGCATATCGGTCGCATCGACTTGTTGACCGCTTTCGAGGTCGACTTTGGTGCTTTGGAGGAATGCAACCACTCCCCGTACGAGTGAGACGACGACCATGACCATGGCCGCGAGCAGGACGATGATGAATACAGTGTTCATGCCGCCTACTTAGGCACTCGCCAGCGTAATTCCAGTGGGGAATTCCCCCGCCCTCAGGCGCTCCGCAAGCTCCTTGCCATCCTCGCCTCGCTTACGGCGATCGGCGAGGCTGGGCGAATTGCGGCGCTTGGCCAGTTTCTCGCCGGTTTCGTCGAGCAGGATCGGATGGTGATGCCACGTCGGCACGGGCAGGTGCAGCAGTTCCTGCAGGACGCGGTGGATATGCGTCACGGCGAAAAGGTCCTGCCCCCGCGTGACCAGCGTGACGCCATCGGCCGCATCGTCGAGCGTCGCGGCAAGGTGATAGCTAGCCGGTGCATCCTTGCGAACCAGGACCACATCCCCGAACACTCGTGGATCGGCGATTTGCGTACCGCCGACCTCGTCTTCCCAGAACTGTTCGCCGACCTCGGCCATGGCGCGATCGGCATCGAGCCGCAGGGCAGCAGGTTTCTCCGGGTCGAGCAGGCGGCCTTTGCAGGTGCCGGGATAGACCGCGCCTTCCGGCCCCATGCGCGGCTTGAGCGCCATGATCTGCTTGCGCGTACAGCTGCACGGATACAGCAATCCACGCGCCAGCAGGTCACGTGCGACTTGCGCATAGCTTTCGAGCCGCGTCGATTGCGCGGGCACCTCTTCCCATTCCAGCCCGAGCCAGGCGAGGTCTTCGCGGAATTCCTCCGCTTTTTCGGGAAGCGATCGCTCGCCGTCGATATCCTCGACCCGGAGCAGGAAACGACCCTCCCGTTCCTTGGCCAGATCATGGGCGACGATGGCCGAATAGGCATGCCCGAGATGCAGCGAGCCATTCGGGCTTGGGGCGAAGCGGGTAACGGTCATTGGCCCCTTTCTAGCGGCCCGCCTGTGCATAGACACTGGATAAGCCTGTGGATAGCTAGTGTGTAACAGTCTTGACGCTTGAATCTGCGCATGGATGTATCGTCGCAGTCAGGGAGGGACGCAAGAAGTGTTCAAATCCTATGTTTAGGGCCGAACTGATCGAGAGAGCCGCAAGGTTCCGCTCCGCCGCGGAGGATCCGACCCGCAACCTGCAGTCCTGCCCGTCGCTGGTGCTGAATGCGGATTACACGCCGCTTTCCTATTACCCGCTTAGCCTGTGGCCGTGGCAGACCGCGATCAAGGCGATCTTCCTCGACCGGGTGGACGTGATCGAGACCTACGACCGCGAGGTCCATTCGCCGAACCTCGATATGAAGATCCCCAGCGTGATCGCGCTGAAGCAATATGTGAAGCCGTCCGAATTCCCGGCCTTCACGCGCTTCAACCTGTTCCTGCGCGACCGGTTTTCCTGCCAGTTCTGCGGCGACCAGAGCAATCTGACCTTCGACCACGTCGTTCCGCGCCGGTTGGGCGGGAAGACGACGTGGGAAAACATCGCCACCGCTTGTGCACCCTGCAACATGAAGAAGGGCGGCCGCACGCCGAAACAGGCGGGGATGCAGCTCTACGCCGAGCCGATCCGCCCCACGCACTGGCAATTGCAGCAGCATGGCAAGCAGTTCCCGCCGAACTACCTTCATGAAACCTGGCGCGACTGGCTCTATTGGGACATCGAGCTGGAAGAGTGAGGATTCTCGGCTGTTAGCGGCCTAGTCAGGCAGCTCCTCGGGCCGTTTCTGGGCGCCGCGAAACACCAGTTTGCCGACCCCCAGACATATCGCGCCGATAAGCATCGCCAAGCCCGCCGCCGCACGCCCATCCAGGTCCCATAAGACTATTCCGATGATCACGGGGGTAGCGGTCAAGCCAGCACTGGCGATCAGGAAGAAGAGTGCTTTCTTGCTGACGAAATCGCCATGCGCGAAATCGTCCTGGACCCACTCGAGATAGATCCAGAAGAACCATCCCGCGCCGACAACACCCAAGAGCCAAGGGTAAAGACCGTCATCTGCAAACAGACTGATTAGAAACGCGGCAATGCTCATCCAGATCAATGCAGTGCGAAGATGGGCGCTTTCCAAGTTCACGTGACAGCCGCACGTTCATTGAATTCCGCGCGCTGCCACTCCTTGCTCTCCAGCACCTCGGCCAGATGGCGCGCGGCCTCAGCCATGTCCTCGAACCTGAGATAGGCGGGCGCGAAGCCGAAGCGCAGGATGTCGGGATCGCGGAAGTCGCCGATTACGCCGCGGGCGATGAGGGCCTGGCAGATGGCGTAGGCTTCGGGATGGCGGAAGGATAGCTGGCTGCCGCGGGCCGAGGGGTCCGACGGGCTGACAAGGTCCAGTTCGAGGCCGCGCTCGGCGAGGCACTGGCGGAAGAATTCGGACAACTTCTGCGATTTGGCATAGAGCCGCTCGACTCCGATTTCGGCTATCAGGTCGACACCCACTTCCAGCGCCGCGACCCCGAGTATTCCCGGTGTTCCGCATAGCAGCCGCTCAATACCGGACGCAGGCCGATAATCGTCGCTAAACGCGAAGGGGGCGGCGTGGCCCATCCAACCGGAGAGGGGCTGGTCGGTGTTCGCAATGTGACGCTCGGCAACGAAAGCATAGGCCGGCGCGCCCGGCCCACCGTTGAGGTATTTATAGCCGCAACCCACGGCGAAGTCGGCGGCGCATTCATTGAGGTCCACCGGCAGCGCACCGCCGGAATGCGAGAGGTCCCAAAGCACCAACGCGCCTGCGTCATGCGCTGCGCGGGTCAGTTCGGCCATGTCGAACAATTCGCCGGTCTTGTAGTGTGCGTGCGTCAGCAGCAGCAGCGCGACGTCCTCGTCCAGCGCCTCGATCAACTTGCCACGCTCGGCCAGCCGCCGCTCGGCAAGGCCCTGACCTTCCAGTCCTTCGATCATGTAGATGTCTGTCGGGAAGTTGCCCGGCTCGCTGAGCACGACTTTGCGGCCCGGTCGCATTTCCAGCGCGGCGGACATCAGCTTGAACAGGTTAACCGATACGCTGTCGGCCACGATGACTTCATGCGCCTTCGCGCCGATTAAGGGGGCGATCTTTGCACCGACGCGGGTCGGCAAGTCGATCCAGCCAGCGCTGTTCCAGCTGCGGATGAGGTCGCGGCCCCATTCCTCGCGCACGACCTGCTCGAGCCGCGCGGGCGTGGCGCTGGGAAGGCAGCCCAGGGAATTGCCGTCGAGGTAAATGACCCCCTCGGGCACATCGAACCGGTCGCGGAACTGCGCCAGCGGGTCGCCCGCATCGAGCTGTCTTGCGCGCTCAATCATCGGCCAGCTCCCGCAGGATCGCGCGGCACAGGCCTGCATCGCCGCCGCCGACTTTCAGCGGTAGAGCGATGAGTTCGTACCTGCCTTCCTCCACATCATCGAGCACCAGCCCTTCCAGAATGCGCATATCGCGCTTCAGCACGGCCTTGTGCGCATCCATCGTCTTGCTTTCCTGCGGATCGACGCTCGGCGCGTCGGTGCCGACCAGTTTGACGCCCTGCATCGCAAGCCATTCGATTGTTTCGGCAGCGATGGGCAACCAATCGCTGCGCCATTCGTCATGCGGAAATTCGGCCCATGTGCGGAAGAGAACGCGGTCGACGCTGTCGATGTCGGGAAGGTCGGCCACATCGATCCGCCTCGTCACGCTTCGCGCGTCCACGACGAGACAAGTCCCGATATAGGGGTCGATCTCCATGCTGGCGGCGTCGAGGCCGTCCTCGGCATAGTGGAGCGGCGCATCGGCGTGGGTGCCCGAATGGGTGCTCATGGTCATCCGGCCCACATTCACCGGAGAGCCCTCGTCCATCCGCCACGTCCGTTCGAACGAGAATTCGGTGTCGCCCGGCCACACCGGCAGACCCGGGCGGAGGACTTGGCTGATGTCCCAGATGCGGCGCTTGCTCCTGTACGAACTCACAGTGCGGTCCTGACGCTGAGCAGTTCGGGGAAGAATGCTGCCTTCAGCACTCCGGCGAGATAAGGCACGCCAGGCGTTCCACCGGTGCCCTTCTTAAAGCCGATAATGCGTTCAACGGTCTTGAGGTGGCCGAACCGCCAGCGCTGGAAATGGTACTCCAGATCGACCAGCTTTTCAGCGAGCTCATAGAGGTCCCAATACTCCTTCGGGTCGCGGTAGATCTTCGCCCACGCAGCCTCGACGGCAGGCGAATGCTCCCATGTGGCAGCGTGATCGCGGTCGAGAACCTCGGCGGGGATATCGAAACCGCGCCGCGCCAGAAGGTCGATGGCTTCGGCATAGATGCTCTTGCGGGCAAGCTCCTCGCGCAGCCCAGCGGCCACTTCGGGTGTCGCCTCGTGCATCGTGATCATGTCGGGATTCCGCCCGCCGAGGAGGAATTCCATCATCCGGTACTGCGCGCTCTGGAACCCGCTCGATCCGCCCAGATGCGGGCGGATGGTCGAATAGTCATGCGGGGTCATCGTGCTAAGCACGTCCCAGCTCTGGATCAGCTGGCCCTGCGCACGTGCGACACGCGCGAGCATCTTGAACGAGGGCCGCAGCCGGTCCTCCCGGATGCACTCGCGCGCCTCGAGCAGTTCGTGCAGGCAGAGCTTGAGCCAAAGTTCGCTGGCCTGGTGGACGATAATGAAAAGCATCTCGTCATGCGCGTCGCTAGCGGGATGCTGCGCGGCCAGAATGCGGTCGAGATCGAGATAGCTCGAATAGGTGACGTCTGAACTCATGTACGAAGCCCTAGCGCGACTTCGTCACAGATGAAACTACTGGTCGATCACGCGGGTCTGGGGATGATGCTTGTCGAGGTGCTTCTTGACTGTCTTCAGGTTCCTCGAATTGGACCGGTAGACGATATCGAAGGCATCGCCGACAATGGGAACCGAACCCACTGCCGTGTCGATACCGATGCGCCCCATCATGTGCCACAGCTTCCACTTCGGAAGACCGAGATTGCGCGCTTCCCACACCAGATAGCTGCCCATGGCTGCAGTGATGATATCGCCGATCACCGGCACCAGTCCGACGATCGTATCGAGACCGATGCGATAGTTCGTTCCCGGCACAACCATGCTGCGCTCGAGTATCATTTCCATCGCCTCTATCCTGCGACGGATCGACTGCGGGTCGTTCCCGGTGGGAAAATCGAAGCGTAGCGGGCCGGCTCCGGCCTGCGGTCCGAAACCGTCCTGCCTGGTGGCATCGGGCTCTATCGGCGTAAGGCGATTGTCTTCCATGCGGGTTAGATGGGAGCGCGAGAGAGCGGGAACAAGGGATGGAAAGCCCAGGCGTTTTCCGAAAAGCCCTCTACGCCAGCGCGAACCTGAGACCATCGGATCGGCGCACCCAGCGGAATATAAAGATTGGTGGCGAGAAGCGTCGATTCCGCTTCGGCGAGGTAGGACGCCTCCTCGGCGGGGCTGAGCGCATCGAGCGCCAGCTGCATCAGGTAATCGGCATCGGGCGAGCATACGCGCGGCGATACGCTGCAATGGAACTGGTTGAGGAACCAGCGCGCACCGGCATAGCGCGCCGTCTCATCCCGCAACGCAAGGTCGGCACCCTGATCCGGACGCGCCCGCCTTGCGTCGATCCCGACGGCCGCGAAATCGCGTTGCAAGGCCGCGAACAGGATATCGGAGCCAGGCCCCGGGGGAAGGTCGATCACCACATCGGCGTTATTCGACGTCGCGCTTTCCCATGCCCGCACGAGCGAGGAGGCGCGTGCCCTACGCTGTTCGAGAGAGACGCCGGGCCATCGTTCGACCTGATCAGCGGTATAGCCCGGGAGGCCGGCGGGGACGATTTTCGTAGTATCCGCCCAGCCCCCGAGATTGAATTGCTGGACCAGCCCGGAACGGTCGATTGCCAGGGCCAGGGCCTCGCGATTGGTGGCACTGGCCAGGAAATCGTCGGTGCGGATCACGTCGAGACCGAACAGTCCCAAGGTCGAATCCAGCCGGACCGTTCCGCGAGAAAGCGCATCGGTGACCGCCAGCGGCAGCGAAGCCATTCGCCCGCCGAAGATCGCATCGACCTGGCCGCGGGAGAAGGCTCTTGCCGCATCCGGGGCCTGCGTCGGAATAAGCTGCACGGCACGGGTGATTTCGTCCCAGTTCGACTGCTCGGCCATGCCGCGCTGTTCGGGGGGGATGGCGAGAAGCATGACCGCATCGCCCTCACGCCTCACACTCATCGGGCCAGCCTCGCCCCGCTCGAGATCGATGCCCAGCTCTGGCTGTGCGAGCAATTGGAGCAGCGCCGGCATCGGGCTGCTCAGCCGGATCTCGATGACCCTGCCGGTCATCGCGCGCACTTCGGTCACCTTTGCAAGGTCCAGCCCGAGGCTGTCGCCTTCATGCTGGCGGATCTTCCGGCGGAATGATTCCGCGACCGCCTGCGCGGTCAGGCGGGACCCGTCGGGCAAGTCGAATTCGGTGATACGGAAAATATAGCTGCGGCCGTCATCGGTGACGATCCAGCGCTCGGCCAGCGCCGGGACGACTTCGCCGACCTGGTTGAAGCGTACAAGCCCCTGTCGGCTGGCAGCCCGTATGGCCCGCTGCGATTGTGGTGCAACCCCCGGACCAGCCGAAGTATCGGGTTCCTGATCGATGAAAGCGATATCGACGACGCCATCATCTTGCGATGCAGTGCACGATGCGAGCGCTGCAAGGGCAAGCAAGGTTGGGCCGAAACGAAGCATCGCTGCGACCTAGCAGGCAGGCGTTGCAGCGCAAACGTCCAATCTACACGTTGCGCATGTTCCAGTCGGGATTGCGCGGGGCGACTGCGGGGCGGGCATAACGCGGAGCCTCGCTCTGTTCGCCGATTAGCTGGGTGCGGGCGAGAGATGCATCGATGGGCTCTTCGAAAGCCACACCCACACGCGAACCTTGCGTCCAGGCGATCTTCCCCATCACCGAGCCGATGTTGCGCAGTTCGACCATGACCCGCTCTCCGGTGCGAAGCATGGCGGTGCTTTCCACCATCATACCGCCATCGGACAGGTTGCGGATCTTGACGCGCTCGGCCTCGGCCGCACCCTCGCGGCGCAGACCGGCCATGAAAAACAGGCTGTCCCGCTTGAGGTTGCGGGTATCGATAGCAGTCATCCCAAGTGTCTCCAGTTGGATGCTCACCCGTCAGTGCGATCCACGCACCCGGTATAGGGCCGCTCTCATAAGCATTGGTTTTCGCCAATGGTTAATTTGGAAACTTCCCGAAACGGGACAACCGCTCAGCTGTCGCGCGAGATCTTTTCGCGGCGTTCGTGCGCTTCCTGTGCCTCGACCGTCATGGTTGCGACGGGGCGGGCAATCAGGCGCTTGAGGCCGATGGGATCGCCAGTGACTTCGCACCAGCCGTAGTCCCCCTCGTCGATGCGACGCAGGGCGGAATCGATTTTAGAGATCAGCTTGCGCTGGCGATCGCGCGTGCGCAATTCGATACCCCAGTCGGTTTCCGAAGATGCGCGATCGTTGAGGTCAGGCTCACGAATCGGGCCATCCTGCAGCGACTGCAGTGTCTGTCCGGCTGCGTCATGGATCGACTTCTTCCAGTCGAGCAATAGCATGCGGAAATAGTCGAGCTGGCGCTCGCCCATGTACTCTTCATCGTCCGACGGGACATAGTCCTTGTCGACGGCAGCCTTCGCCTTCTTGAGTTTTTCGGAAACATTCGACGCCGAGGTGGCCATTGAGCCTTTCACCCTTCTTCCCAAATCGCATCCGAAGAGCCGCTTGACCCGCCGGTCCGGATTTTTCCGGTACCCGCAGCGCTCCGATGGCGCGGCCTATAGGAGCCGTGCCGAAGAGGCACAAGCGGCTTTCCGGATTCATCCCATAGCCTGTGACACATTAAGCTCAGCCTACCGGCAGTGACCCCCGCGAATAGTGAAGATCGGCGTTAACCATTTATTGACCATAAAGGCCGACACCTGAGCTTGTCCGGCAGGGGAGCCGGATTGAATTGGGGGAGTTTCTACAATGCAACTCAAGTCCATCGAAGGCGGCGCAGGCCGCATCGAACAGAGCGACGAGGCACTCGTCACCATCGCCGAACACCTGTCTGATTACGAGCAAGGCAGCATCGATGCGCTCTACGCGCTCGGCGTCGCGTTCTCGACCGGAAGCCATGGATGCACCACCGACATGATCGAAGCACACAAGTGGTTCAATATTGCGGCCTCCAAGGGTCACGAAGAAGCCGCATGGTGCCGTGCCGACGTTTCGGACGAAATGACCGCCCGCGAGATCGCAGAGGCCCAGCGCCGTGCACGCGAATGGCTGATTGCCGGATCGCGCAAGGTTGCCTGACCTAGCCGGTCTTCCTGAAAGGCGTTCTTCGCTCGAGATAATTGCGATCGGCGGCTACGCCTTCGCGCTCTCGCTCGAGGAACTCCGCCACCGCCGCGCGGAAGCCGGAATCGGCGAACCAGTGGGCGGAAACCGTTTCGACGGGTTCATAACCGCGGGCCAGCTTGTGCCCGCCTTGAGCGCCCGCCTCCACGCGTGAGAGGCCAAGCTCGATCGCCACGTCGATCGCCTGATAATAGCACAGCTCGAAATGCAGGAACCGGACCTGCTTCGAACAGCCCCAATAGCGACCATAAAGCGCGTCGCTGCCGATGAAATTGAGCGCACCGGCAATCGGTTCGCCATCTTCAAACGCCAATACCAGCAAGACTTTCTCGCCCATCCGCTCGCCGAACAGGTCGAAGGCCTCGCGAGTGAGGTAGGGTTGCCCCCATTTTCGCGCCCCCGTGTCCTGATAGAAGTGCCAGAAGGCATCCCAGTGCTCGGACCGGATCGCGTCTCCGCTCAGCCGGACGATCTCCAGCCCGCTCTGCGCAGCGGCCCGCTCCTTGCGCAGATCCTTGCGTTTGCGAGAAGTCAGCGTGCCGAGAAAATCCTCGAAGCTGCCGAAATCCTGATTGACCCAGTGGAACTGGATGTCGCTGCGCAAAAGCCAGCCCGCATCTTCGAACATCGCCACCTGTTCAGGCTCGATGAAGGTCGCGTGCGCCGACGAGAATCCATTTTGCAGGCAGAGCTGCTCAGCCGCCGACAACAGGGGTGCAGCGAGCGAGTTGTCGGACAACAACAGGCGCGGCCCGGTGGCGGGCGTGAACGGCGCGGCGATCTGGAGCTTGGGGTAGTATCGTCCCCCTGCCCGCTCCCACGCATCGGCGAAGGCGTGGTCGAAGACGTACTCGCCCTGGCTGTGCCCCTTGGCATAGGACGGCATGGCGGCGAGCGGCGGACCATCTTCGGACGAAATCACCAGCGGTACCGGCTGCCATCCAGTACCCGGCCCCACGCTGCCCGAATCCTCCAGTGAAGTGAGGAATTCATGGCTCATGAAGGGATTGTCGCCGGCAAGCGCGTTCCACGAGGCGCGGTCTATCGCGCCGACCGACCCGGCAACACATGCAGCAAGCCCTTCACCGCTCACGCCAGCCCTTCCCCTTCGGCAATCGGCGCGTCGGCGTGAAGCTGGGCATGCGCGCGGGTCTCGGGCGAATTGACGGTCCAAGTGAGTACCGGCATCCCGCGCTCTTTCAGCCCCTCGACCATCGGGTTCGGCAAGGCCGCGACGTGGTAGGCCATGAATTCGGGACGCGCCGCCCATAGTGCGACGTGGCGTTGCCACGCCTTCTGCGTCATCCCGTGTTCGTCTTCGCGCATGACGAGGCCGCGCACCGTCTGCGGAGAATGTTCTGCAAACCAAGCACAAACGCGCGGATCGAAGCTCATCACCGCATGCGGTCCGGCATAGCCTTCCAGCGCACGGGCAACCGCGAGGCACGATCGTTTTACATCATAGCCGCGCTTCGACTTGATCTCGATCAGTATGGGGACTTTGCCGCCCAGGATAGGCAGCAGATCGTCCAGGCGGGCAATCTTGTGCTCACTGTCGAGGAAGGCAATCTGCGAAAGTTCCTCGGCAGAATGACTGGCGGTCGGGCCGCTGACGGCGGTTAGCCGGTCGAGCTCCCAGTCGTGGAGCAGCATCGCACAGCCGTCGCGGCTGCGCTGGATATCGCATTCGATGCCGAGCTCGCGCTCGGCAGCGAGCGCAAAGGCTGCCAGCGAGTTTTCCGGAACGCCATCCGAATGCAGTCCACGGTGGGCATAGGTCCAGTCGCGCAGCCAGCCGACCCGCGCCGGGTCGGGCTGGCCGACAATCAGTGCATCAAGCCTTGAGAGCAACGATCGCATCGACTTCGACAGCAGCGTCGAGCGGCAGGACCGGAACGCCGACGGCACTGCGGGCATGCTTGCCGATATCGCCGAAGACTTCGTACATCAGGTCCGACGCACCATTGATGACCTTGGGCTGGTCGGTGAACTCGGGAACCGAGGCGACGAACCCGCCCAGCTTCACGAATT
This sequence comes from Erythrobacter sp., assembly GCA_013001165.1. Classification (GTDB taxonomy): domain Bacteria; phylum Pseudomonadota; class Alphaproteobacteria; order Sphingomonadales; family Sphingomonadaceae; genus Qipengyuania. The sequence goes on along the minus strand of JABDNC010000026.1, from coordinate 763 downwards.
GCGCGACCCGTTCGAGCAGGCCGGCAGCTTCCAGCTGCGCAAGGATCATGAGGCCGCATGCGCGCGCAGCTTCGTGCCCGCGCTCGATCGACACGTCCTTGCCCAGCTTGCCAGTGACGAGATTGCCGTCGACGAACGGCAGCTGGCCCGAAACATAGGCGATATGACCATCGACGACGACCGGCTGATAGCTGGCGACGGGCGCCGCTGCCTTGGGGAGCTTCACTCCCATTTCCTCAAGTCGTTCGTGAACTCTCATGCGTCTTCCTTTTCCAGTTGCCTGCGCAGCCACGGCAGCGCTTCGGCCCAAGTGTCGATCCGGGCATCGGCATGGCCCGAGGTATGCGCGCAATCGATGTGCGGGGCGAGCATCGGTTCGCCGCACAGATGGAGCGTCGTGATTTCGGAGATCGTCTCGCGCGCCGAACGGTGATGCTGCGCAAGATCGTCGATGAAGATGGCTTTCGAGGGCGAATATTCCTGAAGGATATTCTGCAACGCCGGACCCTTAGGCCCTTGGTTAGTGAATACGCGCGCGTTCAGGCCATGGCCCGCCAGCTGTTCGGTGCGCATTTGCTGCCGCTTGTCGACGAGGTTGGTGAGGATAACGACATCGGCTTCCTCTGCCAGCGTGTGGATGCCTTCGATCGCGCCCGGAATGGGATCCTGCCGGTGCATTTCCGTATCGAAGAACCGGCCGAGCATCTTCCAGATATCGTCGGGTGCCAGCACCTCGCCGCTATCCTGCCAGCGCAGCGCCTGG
>JABDNC010000216.1 GCA_013001165.1 Erythrobacter sp. | reverse complement strand
TCGAGCGCGGCTTCGGCCTCACGCTCGGCAACGCGCTGCGTCGCGTCCTGCTGTCCTCGCTGCAGGGTGCAGCCATCACCTCGATCAAGATCGAGAACGTGCTGCATGAATTCTCTTCGCTCGCAGGTGTGCGCGAAGACGTCACCGACATCGTCCTGAACGTGAAGCAGATCGCGCTCAAGATGGAAGGTGAAGGCATGAAGCGCCTTCAGCTCTCGGCCACCGGCCCGGGCGAAGTGAAGGCTGGCGACATCGCCGTTTCGGGCGACATCGAGGTCATGAACAAGGACCTCGTGATCTGCCACCTCGACGAAGGCGCCACGCTCAACATGGAGCTGACCGCCGACACCGGTAAGGGCTATCGCCCGGCCGTGATGAACCGTCCGGCCGACGCGCCGATCGGCCTCATCCCGGTCGACAGCCTGTACTCGCCGGTTCGCCAGGTGAGCTACAAGGTCGAGAACGCCCGCGTTGGCCAGGAACTGGACTACGACAAGCTCTCGCTGACCATCGAAACCGACGGCACCGTCACTCCGGAAGACGCCGTGGCCTACGCTGCGCGCATCCTCCAGGACCAGCTGACGCTGTTCGTCCACTTCGAAGACGGCATCCCGCAGCCCAGCTCGGCCATGATCGGCCAGGCTGCAGAGCCGCAGGAAAGCGACACCAACCAGCTCAACCGTTACCTCCTCAAGAAGGTCGACGAGCTGGAACTGTCGGTCCGTTCGGCAAACTGCCTCAAGAACGACAACATCATCTACATCGGCGACCTGGTTCAGAAGACCGAGGCCGAGATGCTCCGCACGCCGAACTTCGGCCGCAAGTCGCTCAACGAGATCAAGGAAGTCCTGAGCTCGATGGGTCTGCGCCTCGGCATGGACATCCCTGGCTGGCCGCCGGAGAACATCGAAGAAATGGCCAAGAAGCTCGAACAAGAACTCCTCGGCTAATCCGGGCAACGGCGGCGGGCCCTAACCGCCGCCAGCACTGGGCTACCTAGAACGGGCCCTTTTCGAACGAAGAAGGAAATACAATGCGTCATAAAATTGCAGGCCGTAAGCTTCAGCGTAAGACTGGCCACCGCAAGGCCCTGTTCCGCAACATGAGCGCCGCGCTCATCAAGCACGAACAGATCCTCACCACGCAGGCGAAGGCCAAGGAACTGCGTCCTTACATCGAAAAGTTGATCACGCTCGCAAAGCGTGGCGGTCTTTCGAACCGTCGTCTTGCCATGAGCAAGCTGCAGGACGAAACCCAGCTCAAGAAGCTTTTCGACGTTCTGGCAGAGCGTTATTCGGACCGTGACGGCGGCTACACCCGCGTCATCAAGGCCGGTTACCGCGGCAGCGACGCTGCAGCCATGGCCGTGATCGAATTCGTCGACCGCGACGTCGACGCCAAGGGCCAGGACAGCGGCCCCGTCATGAGCGGCGAGGAAATGGAAGACGCGTAAGCCGCGGCTCCATACCGAGACAAAGAGAGGCCGGGGGAGAAATCCTCCGGCCTTTTTCTTTATCAGCTTGACTCTCGGCTCGTTTGGGCAGACATTTCTGTTATGACAGAAAAAAATGACAGGATCGAATTGTCGCCCTCGATCGCACGCTTCGTGCTGCATTGGGGTGATCTCGGCAGCCAGTGGGGCGTGAACCGCTCGGTGGCGCAGATCCACGCGCTGCTGTTCATCTCCGACGAGCCGCTCAATGCCGAACAGGTCGCGGCCACGCTGGGCCTTGCACGATCGAACGTGTCGAATTCGATCCGCGAGCTGCTCTCGTGGAAACTGATCGAACGAGTGCCCGTGCTGGGCGAACGGCGCGATCACTTCACGGCGGAAGCCGACATCTGGGAAATGGCCACGCGGATCGCCAAGGGCCGCAAGGAGCGCGAGATCGATCCGGCAGAGGCCGCTCTCAAGCTCTGCAACGAGGAAGCGGCCAACGACCCCAAGATCAGCCCGCAGGCCCGCCAGAAGCTCGCCGATATGCTCGAATTCGTCTCGACGATGTCGCGCTGGCACGACGAGATGCTCAACGTGCCCAAAGGCGCGCTCATGACGCTGATCGGATTGGGGTCGGGCATCGTGAAGGTCATCGGATGGAGGCCCGGCAAGGGTAAGAAGTAACGACCCCGTCAAAGGGGCAACAAAGGGGGAAGTGCAATGCAGGCGCAGCTGCAGGAAGTCGGGAGAGTCGAGCCACTCAGGGGCGTCGAGGCTTACGACACGCGCTTCCGGGCCCTTGTGGGCGGAGATGCATGGCGTGGGCTTCCCGTCGCGGTGCAGAAGCGCTTTTCCAAGCGTCTCGCCGGAGCGAAGGTCGCCATCTACCCCGGCATCATCGAGGAAGTCCGCTTCAGCCGCTCAGGTTGGCTGCTGGCGCAACTCTGCCGCGTGATCGGCGCGCCGCTACCGCTCCATGCAGACAAGGGCGTGCCTGCTACGGTCTCGGTCAGCGAAGACGGAGCGAGCGGGGGCCAGTGCTGGACGAGGATATACGGCCGCAAATGCGGCTTTCCGCAGGTGATCCACAGCGCGAAGCGCTTCGCTGGCAAGTCGGGGCTCGAAGAATATCTCGGGCGAGGCATCGGCATGGCGCTCAAGGTTGTGGCGATCGAGGACGGCCTCGAATTCCGTAGCGACCACTATTTCCTCGACATCGGCCCCGTTCGACTGCGGCTGCCGCACTGGATCGGGCCGGGCCGGACGGTTGTGCGCCACCGCGACCTGGGCGAGGGCAGCTTCGAATTCTCGCTACAGCTGGTCCACCCGCTGCTCGGCGAGATGGTCTACCAGTCGGGACTGTTCCGCGATGGCTGAACCGCTCAGGGTCCTGCTGGTCGGCGCAAGCGGCGTCTTCGGCTCGCGGCTTGCCGAATTGGCTGCGTGCGAGGAAGGCATCCACTTGACGCTTGCGGCGCGAAACTTGCGCAAGCTCGAGGCTATCGCCCGACGGCTGCCTGCCAAGGTGGGCCTCGCCCGGATCGACCGCGATACGGTGAAATCGGTCGATCTCGTGGGCTACGACCTGGTTATCGATGCGGCCGGCCCGTTCCAGTCGTCGCACACCAAGCTGATCGACGCGGCGATCGGTGCGCGTGTGCATTATGTCGACCTTGCCGACGGACGCGAGTTCGTGGCGCAATTCCCGCGCTTTGATGCGCAGGCACAAGAGGCGGGTGTTTCGCTTGTGACCGGGGCAAGCTCGATCCCCGCGCTCAGCCATGCGGTGATCGACCGCTTGACGGCCGACTGGCGCGCCATCGACTGCCTTCGCATTGGCATCTACCCCGGCAACCGCGCACCGCGTGGGCGCTCGGTCGTGGAGGCCATCCTGTCCTATGTCGGAAAGCCGGTGCGGGTCTTCCGCGATGGCGAATGGCAGCAGGTGCCGGGCTGGGGCGGCCTGCATCGTGTGGACATCCCGCGCATCGGCAAGCGCTGGGCCTCGGTCTGCGACACACCCGAGCAGGACTTGCTGGTTCAGCGATACAAGCCGCGCCAATCGGCCGAGTTCTTCGCGGGTCTGGAGCTTGGCCTGCTGCATGTCGGCCTGTGGCTCTGCTCGCTGCCTGTGTGCTGGGGCTGGCTGAAGAGCCTGCAACCCTTTGCTCTGCCGATGCTCAGACTTGCGGAGCTGGTCCGCCTCGTGGGCTCCGATCGCGGCGCGATGACGGTCAGGGCAAGCGGCGAGGGGCCTTCCGGCGAGCAGGTCGAACGGCTCTGGACGCTGCGCGCCGATGCCAATCGCGGTCCTTACGTCCCGACGCTGGCCGCACTGGCCATGATACGCCGGTTTCGCGATGAGAGCGGCCCGGGGGCAGGCGCGCACGTTTGCTCGGGGCTACTCGACCTTGCCGACTTCCTGCCCGACATGGATGCGCTCGGCATGGAGCACTGGATGGATGGCGAAGTGGCAGGCTTTGACTTGGGGCCAAGGCGCTGCAATCCTCCGCCGCATGATCAGGACCGCCCTCGCAGCTACCGCGCTGCTCGCCGCCACGCCGGCTCTCGCCCAGTCAATCACGCAGGACGAGATCGAAGCGCGCTACGACCGCG
>JABDNC010000147.1 GCA_013001165.1 Erythrobacter sp. | reverse complement strand
GTACATGCCGTGGATGCAGGCCAGCTATATCATGGCGGCGAACAAGGAAGCGCTGCAGTACCTGCCTGAGGGTGCCGATATCGATGCGCTGACCTATGACCAGTTGATCGAATGGGCGGCCAACGCGCACGAAGCCGCGGGCGAGCCCAAGTTCGGCTTTCCGGCGGGCCCCAAGGGGCTGAAGCACCGCTTCTTCCAGGGCTATCTCTATCCGTCCTACACCAACGGCGTGGTGCGCACTTTCGCTTCGCCTGAAGCGGTGACCGCCTGGGAAAAGATGAAAGAGCTCTGGGCGCATACCAACCCCGGGTCGACCAACTTCTCGTTCATGCAGGAGCAATTGCTGTCCGGTGACGCCTGGATCGTCTTTGATCACACCTCGCGTCTGGCCAATGCCTTTAACGAGCGTCCCGACGATTTCGTCGCCTTCCCGGCGCCCGCGGGTCCGACGGGCCGCGGCTTCATGCCGGTTCTGGCCGGGGTCGCCATTCCGCGCACCGCGCCGGATATGGAGGCCTCTAAGGCGTTGCTGGCGCATCTGATGAAGCCGGAAACCCAGATCGCCACGCTGAAGGCCACCAACTTCTTCCCGGTGGTCGCCGCGGACTTGCCCGACGATCTGCCGCCTTCGGTCAAGGCCGCCGGTGAGGCCGTCGCCAAGATGTCGGCCTCGGCGGATGCCAACCCGGGCCTTCTGCCCGCAGGACTTGGCGAGAAAGGCGGCGACTTCAACCGCATCTACGTCGATACATTCGAGCGTATCGTCCTGGCCGGCCAGCCGATCGAGGCCGTCCTAGAAGACCAGAAGGGTCGTCTTGAGGCGATCATGAATGAAACCGGCGCGCCGTGCTGGGCCCCCGATGCCCCGTCCGATGGCGCATGCCCGGTCGAGTAACCTCCCGAGGGAAGCCTTCGCTGGCCTCCTTACAACTTGTGTCCGGGCCTTGCAGGGTCCGGACACCCTTCCTGCCTGAAATGACCCAACCCAAGGCGCCATATGCGTCAGAACAAGGAGCGATTCCATGAACGCTCGAATATTGCCTTACGTGCTGATCTTGCCGGTGACACTGTTTCTGTGCCTGTTCTTCATCTACCCCTTCGTGCTGGTGTCGAAACAAGCTTTCACCATGGGCGCGGGCTTCACTCTCGACAACTTCCGTGAAGTCGTGAGCTACTGGAAATTTCCGATCTCGCTGAAGAACACCCTGCTGCTGGCTGTGGCCGTGGTGCCGATCCAGCTGGCGTTGTCGCTGTTGATGGCCACAATGGTGACCAAGATGGAAAAGGGCCGCGATCTGGTGCTTTATGTCTGGACCATTCCGCTGGGCATCTCGGACCTTGCGGCGGGCCTGATCTGGCTGGCGATTTTCGAGCAATCCGGCTTCCTCAACTCGATGATGCAGGGCATCGGCATTGTCGACAAGCCGGTCAACCTTCTGACGTTCCAGAACCCGTGGCTGGTTTTCATCGCCATTGCCCTGGCCGAGATCTGGCGGGCGACCGCGATCATGCTGGTCATTCTCGTGGCGGGCATCGGCCTGATCCCCAAGGAATATTACGAGGCGGCGGAAGTCTTTGGCGCAAGCCCGTGGAAACGCTTCCTGCGCATCACCCTGCCGATGCTGCGGCCGTCCCTGCAGACCGCGCTGGTGCTGCGGGTGATCATGGCCTTCGAGGTTTTCGCCGTGGTGGCTGCGCTTGGCGGTACGCTTTTCCCCGTGCTGATGGGCGAGACCTATGCCTACCAGTTCGACCTTCTCAATAGCGGCGCTGCGGCCGCGATGGCACTGATCATCCTCGCCATCTCTATCGCCGCGACCCTTGTCATCCTGCGCGTGCTGCGCGTTCCGAAAGGAGCAACGATATGACCCAGACATCGATGGCGGCACCCATGCCCGATCCCGACAAGGAAGTGGATCCGGCACCTGCAGCAAGTACACGCAGCGCCGGGCGGCACCTCTACGTGGCCGGGGTGGTCCTGCTGTGCGCTTGGGTGCTGGTGCCGATCTACTTCCTGATGGTCAACACGCTCAGCTCTCCGGACACGGTGAATAGTTTTCCCAAGCCGTTCTTCCCCGAATTCGACTTCGGCTCGCTCAACTTCTTCATGCAGTTCGCAGGCATGCTGGATGCGCTGAAGAACTCGGTGATTGTGGCGGCAATGACGATGGTGATGTCGATCGCCATCGGGGCGCCGGCGGGCTATGCCCTGTCGCGGTTCGATTTCCGCGGCAAGGAAATGTTCCGGCTCCTGATCCTGCTCACCCGGGCATTCCCGCTGCCCCTGTTGGCGCTGCCGCTGGCGGTGATGTTCATCCAGACGGGGCTTGACGACACCGCCTTCGGCCTCGCGCTGGTGCACACCACGCTGGCGATCCCGTTTGCGGTGCTGATCACCTTCTCGCTGTTCTCCGGCATACCGCTGGAGCTTGAGGAAGCCGCCTGGACGCTGGGCTGCACAAGGCTCACCGCGTTCACCAAGGTGGTCCTGCCGCTGATCCTGCCCGGCATCACGGCCAGCGCCATCTTCGCCTTCGTGATCTCGTGGAACGAGGTCTTCGCGGCGGCGGTCCTGACGATCGAGAACCGGACGCTGACCGCGTTCCTCTTGCAGAGCCTCGACACCTCGCCGCTGCACCTGAAGTTCGCCGGTGGCTTCATCCTCGTCGTGCCAGCGCTGATCTTCATCTTCGCGGTGCGCAAGTACCTCTTCGCCATGTGGGGCATCGCCAACCGCTGAGGCGGGGCGTTTGACAAAAGGAAACCAGAGATATGGCTGAAATCCAGATCAAGAACGTCCAGAAGTCCTTCGGCGCCTACACCGCGCTGCACGACATCGACCTGACCATCGCCGACCAGGAATTCATGGTGCTGCTAGGTGCCTCGGGATGCGGCAAGACCACGCTTTTGCGGATCATCTGCGGGCTGGAGACCGCGACCGAGGGCGAGGTCTGGATCGGCGGACGCCGGGTCGATCACCTGGCCCCAAAGGATCGGGGCATCGCGATGGTGTTCCAGAACTATGCCGTCTTCCCGCATCTGACGGTGTTCGAGAACATCGGCTTTGGCCTGCGGATGCAGAAGCTGCCCGACGATGTTGTCAAAAAGCGAGTGGAGCGGGTGGCCGGGCTTATGCATATCGAGATGCTGCTCAAGCGCTACTCGGGCGAATTGTCCGGCGGCCAGCGCCAGCGTGTCGCCGTGGCCCGTGCGCTGGCGATGGAGCCGGACGTGATCCTGATGGACGAGCCGCTGTCGAATCTCGACGCGCTGCTCAGGATGGAGATGCGGGCCGAACTGAAAGGCGTGCTGGCGGAATCGAAGACCACCGCCGTCTACGTCACGCACGACCAGGTCGAAGCCATGTCGATGGCCGACCGGATCAGCGT
>JABDNC010000020.1 GCA_013001165.1 Erythrobacter sp. | reverse complement strand
GAGGTTGGCGAAACCGGCCTCGCGCAGTTGGCAATGGCACCCGCCGTCGGCGCTGCGCTCACCGCGCTCTATTTCTCGTTCAAGCCGCTCAAGACCAATGTCGGACCGAAGATGCTCTGGGCCGTGGCCATATTCGGCCTTGCGACCATCGTATTCGGCCTTTCTACCTCGATGCCTCTCAGCCTCTCGATGCTTTTCATCGTCGGCGCTGCGGATATGTTCAGCGTCTATATCCGCCAGTCGCTGATCCAGCTTCATACGCCCGACGACAAGCGCGGCCGAGTGTCCTCGGTCAGCCTGCTGACGATCAGCGCCTCCAACGAGTTCGGCGACTTCTTTTCGGGAAGCCTCGCTTATGCGATAGGTCCCGTTGCAGCCGTCGTCAGCGGCGGTGCGGGCGCGATCGCGACGGTTGCCTTGTGGAGCCGGGTATTTCCCGTTCTGCGCACGACGCGGACCTTCGATCCGCCCGATGAATTGGTAGAAGAGACACCAGAAAAGAAACTGCAGGAGCAGATCCCATGAAAGCCCAGTCCGTCCTCGAAACCATCGGCGGCACCCCGCATATCCGCCTCTCGCGCCTCTTTCCCGACCACGAGGTCTGGGTGAAGAGCGAACGCGCCAACCCGGGCGGATCGATCAAGGACCGCATCGGCCTTGCCATGGTTGAAGACGCCGAGAAGTCCGGCAAGCTCAAGGCAGGCGGTACCATCATCGAGCCGACCAGCGGCAACACCGGTATCGGCCTTGCGATGGCCGCCGCCGTCAAGGGCTACAAGCTCGTGCTCGTCATGCCCGAAAGCATGAGCCTCGAACGCCGCCGCTTGATGCTGGCCTATGGCGCGACCTTCGACCTCACGCCCAAGGAAAAGGGAATGAAGGGCGCGATTGAGCGCGCGCAGGAACTGGTTGAGCAGACCGAAGGCGCATGGATGCCGAGCCAGTTCGACAATCCTTCGAACTACGAGGTCCACAAGCGCACCACAGCGAAGGAAATTCTCGCAGATTTCGCCGACAGCCCGATCGATGTGATGATCACCGGCGTCGGCACCGGCGGTCACCTCACCGGCTGCGCCGAAGTGCTCAAGCAGACGTGGAGCGACATGAAGGCTTATGCGGTCGAACCCACGCTCTCGCCCATTATCAGCGGTGGTCAACCCGGGCCGCATCCGATCCAGGGTATCGGCGCCGGCTTCCTGCCCGCGAACCTCCACACGCAGGCAATCGACGGCGCAATCCAGGTAGAGGCGGAGGAAGCAAAGGAATGGGCTCGTCGTTGTGCGGCAGAGGAAGGGCTCCTCATCGGCATCTCGAGCGGCGCGACACTCGCGGCAATCGCCAAGAAGCTGCCCGAACTTCCCGCCGGCTCGCGGATCATGGGATTCAATTACGACACGGGTGAGCGTTACCTGTCGGTGCCGGACTTCCTCCCGACAGAATAGAAACGTTTTCTACGAACGGGCCTCACCCGACCACCAAGGTATTGGCGGTCCCTCCTCTGTCCCGCTAACCCTTTGAAGGTTAGGGAACTGGGAGGGACTGCCCCATGAAGAATTTCGTCAGCCTCGCGGCACTTGCCACGGCAACCATCGCGACCCCGCTCGCCGCGCAGACGGCCTACGATACGCCGCCCGATGCGATCGCAGACATCGTGACCCGCGCGCCCTCGCCCGGCGTGATGATCTCGCCCGACGGCAAGACCATGCTGCTGATGGAGCGTGAGGCGCTTCCTCCCGTATCGGAGCTTGCCAAGCCGATGGAGCGTCTGGCTGGCCTGCGGCTCGATGCCGCGATCAACGATCGGCACAATCCGCGCAATGTCGTGGGCCTGTCGCTGCAGGATATCGAGACCGGCGAAGTGCGCCGCGTGTCGCTTCCCGCCAGTGCCGACATTTCGGATATGAACTGGTCGCCCGACGGGTCGAAGATCGTGTTCACCAACACGCTGGCCGATGGAATGGCGCTGATGGTCCTCGACATAGCGAGTGGCCAGGCAAAGACGGTCATGCGTGACAGCGTGAATGCGATCTTTGCAGAACCGCGGTGGACGCCCGATGGCGAACTCGTCGTCCTCGCAATTCCCGAAGGACGCGGCGCCAAGCCGGTCGAGAGCCTTACGCCGGTCGGCCCCGCTATCCAGGATGCCACGGGCGGCGAAGAAGCCCAGACACGTACCTACCAGGACCTCTTGAAGGACGCGCATGACGAGGCGACGTTCGAGTGGCTGGTCACCAGCCAGCCCAAGCTGATCGATCCGGCGAGCGGCGAGGCACGCAATGTGCTGCCCGCACGAATCTATACCGATATCGCGCCCTCGCCCGACGGGAAATACCTCCTCGCCAGCTGGCTGGAGAAGCCCTTCTCCTACCAGGTCCCCTATTACCGTTTCCCGACGACGACCGCCGTATTCACCACCGATGGCGAACTGGTGCAGACGATTGTCCAACAGCCGCTGGCCGACAATTTACCGGTTCAGGGTGTTCCAACAGGACGACGTTCGGTCGGTTGGCATCCCAACGAGGGATCGCTTCTACTTTGGGCCGAAGCGCAGGACGGCGGCGATCCGCGCGTCGTAACCGATGTGCGCGACGCTGTCTTCACTTTATCCGAACCGTTCGACGGGACACCTCGCGAGATTGCGAAGCTCGAAGACCGTTATTCGGGCTGGTTCGGGATGGAGGACACCGACGACATCATCCTGATCGATTACGACCGCGACACCCGCGAAGTGCGCCAGACGCTGACCGATGTGACCGGTAGCGAGGCACCGCGGGTGCTCAACCTGCGCAATGTACAAGACGCCTACGCCGATCCGGGTAATCCGATCTTCGTTCGCAATGAAGCGGGCTACGGTGTTGCCAAGGTCGAAGAAGGCACAATGCTGCTGTCCGGAATGGGCGCAAGCCCCGATGGCTATCGTCCGTTCCTGCGCCGCTTCGACATTGCGACGACCGAAACGACGGAGCTGTGGCGCAACGAAGGTGAAAGCTTCGAATATGTGATCGACCTCGCCGGCGACAGCGCGGACCGTTTCATTACCTATTACGAAAGTCCCACCAACCCTGGCAATTTCCGCCTCCGCGAAGGCGATAGTGCCCGCTTCGTCACCGATTTCCCCGATCCGCACCCTGAACTGAGCGGGATCGAGCGTGAATTGATCACCTACAAGCGTGACGACGGTGTGGACCTCACCGCAACGCTTTATCTGCCGCCCGACTACAAGGAAGGTGACAAGCTGCCAGTTGTCGTCTGGGCTTACCCCCGCGAGTTCAACAATGCCGCGACGGCAGGGCAGGTCCGCGACTCCAACTACCGCTTCACGCGTGTCGGGGGCTACTCGCACCTGTTCTTCCTGATGCAGGGTTATGCCGTACTCGACCGTGCAGCGATGCCGGTGATCGGCGACGATCCCGAGACCGTGAACGACACCTTCATCGAGCAGATCGTCGCCTCGGCACAGGCTGCGGTGGATGAATCGGTGCGTCGCGGTTTCGGCGATGGCGAGCGTGTCGGCGTCGGCGGCCACAGCTACGGCGCATTCATGACCGCACACCTGCTCGCGCAAAGCGACATCTTCCGTGCCGGTATTGCGCGTTCGGGCGCATACAACCGCACGCTGACGCCATTCGGCTTCCAGTCCGAACGACGCATTTTCTGGGATACGCCGGAAACCTATTACAAGCTTTCGCCTTTCATGGCCGCCAACAAGATCAACGAGCCCATGCTCCTCATCCATGGCGAGAAGGATAACAACTCGGGCACCTTCCCGCAGCAGTCCGAACGCATGTTTGCGGCGATCAAGGGGACCGGCGGTACGGCACGCCTCGTCATGCTTCCCCACGAGAGCCACGGCTATCGCGGCCGCGAGAGCGTGCTGCACACGCTGGCCGAAATGATCGACTGGTTCGATACCTACGTGAAGCCGGAAGAAGTGGCCGAGCCCGACGTAGCTGCCGAGTAAAAGGCCAGACAAAAGATAAGGGCGCCTCCGTCACCGGCGGCGCCCTTTCTTGTTGATCTAGGCAAATGCTTATGCGGCAGTCGCGAATGCGTCCTCGCCTAGTGCCATCAGGCTGTCGCTGCCCGCTTCAAGCTTGCGACGAAGCGCTCCGGCATCCGGCAGGTAGCGATCCATGTAGTAGCGCGCGGTCGCGAGCTTTTGCTCGTAGAAGGCCTTTTCGTCGCCCGCGCTGCCAACCTTGGCAGCCGCGACCTTGGCCATCTTCAGCCACATCAGGCCGATCGTCACGATGCCCATGATGTGCATGTAGTGATGCGCGCCTGCGCCGAGGTGGTTCGGGTTCTGCATCGCATTGTTCATGAACCACATGGTCGCAGCCTGCTGCTGGCCGAGTGCCTTTTCGAGCTGTTCGGCCATTTCCTCGAGCTCGTCGATTTCCTTGGCTGCAGCGATTTCCTCGCCGACATGCTTGAAGAAGGCCTGGATTGCCGCGCCGCCCTTGCTGGCAAGCTTGCGGCCACACAGGTCCATCGCCTGCACGCCATTGGTGCCTTCGTAGATCTGGGCGATGCGGGCATCGCGGACGAACTGGCTCATGCCCCATTCTTCGATATAGCCGTGGCCACCGAAGACCTGCTGCATGTTGGTGGCGACTTCATAGCCCTTGTCGGTGCCGTAGCCCTTGATGACCGGTGTCATCAGGCCGAGCAGCATGTCAGCTTCTTCACGCTCTTCCTCGGTCTGCGCCTTGTGCGTCAGGTCGACCAGCAACCCGCCCCACAGCGCCAGCGCGCGCATGCCTTCGGTGAAGGACTTGGCGTCCATCAGCATGCGGCGGACATCGGGGTGGACGAAGATCGGATCGGCCTGTGCCTCGGGCTCTGCCGGACCGGTCAGGGCGCGGCCTTGACGGCGGTCGAGGGCGTAGACAACCGCGTTCTGGTAGGCGACTTCAGCCTGGCTGAGGCCCTGGATGCCGACGCCCAGACGTGCAGCGTTCATCATGATGAACATGGCGGCGAGACCCTTGTTCTCTTCGCCAACCATCCAGCCCTTCGCGCCGTCGTAGTTGAGGACGCAGGTGGAGTTGCCGTGGATGCCCATCTTGTGTTCGATCGAGCCGCACATCACGCCATTGCGCTCACCCGGAGTGCCGTCTTCGTTGACGATGAACTTCGGCACCACGAAGAGCGAGATGCCCTTGGTGCTGTCGGGCGCGCCGGGGGTTTTCGCAAGAACGAGGTGAATGATGTTCTCGCTCATGTCGTGCTCGCCGGCCGAGATGAATATCTTCGTGCCGGTGATCGCATAGCTGCCGTCGGCTTGCGGTTCCGCCTTGGTGCGGATCATGCCGAGGTCGGTGCCGCAATGCGGCTCGGTCAGGTTCATGGTGCCGGTCCATTCGCCGGAGACCATTTTCGGCAGGTACATCGCTTTCTGCTCGTCCGAACCCTTCGCGACGAGCGCCGAGATCGCGCCGTTGGTAAGGCCAGGATACATGCCGAAAGCCTGGTTGGCGCTGGAGATGAACTCTTCCATCACGAATCCGAGAACGTGCGGCATTCCCTGCCCACCGAATTCTTCCGAATGAGCAAGCGTGCCCCAGCCCGCTTCGCGGAACTGGTCAAAGGCTTCCTTGAAACCGGGGGGCGTCGTCACGGAGCCGTCGTCATTGCGCACGCAGCCATGCTCGTCGCCAACGCGGTTGAGCGGAGCGAGAACCTCGGCACAGAACTTGCCACCTTCATTGATGACCGCATCGGTCACATCGTCGGTCGCCATTTCGAAACCCGGCAGGTTGCTGTAGTTGCCGAGTTCGAGGACTTCATTGATGATGAAGCGCGTGTCACGGGTTGGAGCGGTATAAGTGGGCATTTTCGGTCCTTGGAGAGAGTGTCGTTAGGGCGGCAACTCGCCGGGGAGGCTTTATAGTCTAGTCGACCTGTTCTTCGACGAGCGCGATGAACTCCGACAGTTCCTTGATGGAGCTATCGATGTCCGCACGCTGCGCCTTAAGCTTGGCCACGTGTTTCTTGCATTTCTCGAGCGTGACGCGGCGCTGCTCCGCCCTGCCATCGTCGAGGTCGTAGAGGTCGATCATCTCGCGAATTTCGGTGAGCGAGAAACCGACGTTCTTGGCTCGCATGATCCATGCCAAGCGTGCGCGATCGCGTTTCGAATAGATTCGGGTCAGGCCGACGCGCGACGGGGCTATCAACCCTTCGTCTTCGTAAAAGCGCAGCGCACGCGCCGTGCAGCCGAACTCGCTGGTCAGGTCCGAGATCGAAAACTGTTCGCGTTCAAGCTTGTCGGGCCGGTCGAGATGCGCGCCGGCATGGCGGCGATCCTTATCGGCGTTTGGAAGCGGCTGATTCATACCGCTTCCATAGTGCAACGTTTACGTAAGCGTCAAGACTTGACGGGTTGGAGAATGCCGTCTTCCAGCCTGCGATAGAAACAGTTGGTCGCGCCTGTATGGCAGGTGGGTCCGGCAGGCCGGCAGCGCAGGACGATCGCATCCTGGTCGCAGTCTACGAGCATTTCTTCCACCTTCAGGACGTTCCCCGAGCTCTCGCCTTTCTTCCATAACTTCCCGCGAGAACGCGAATGGAAGTGCGCTTCACCAGTCTCCTGTGTCGCCGCGAGCGCTTCATCATCCATGAAGGCGACCATCAGGACAGCGCCGGATTCGGCATCGGTGACGACGGCACTCATCAGGCCTTTGTCGTCGAACTTCGGCATGAACTGCGTGCCGGTTTCGCGATCGGATTGCGTCTCGGACAATGTTGGCTCCGGAATTTGTATATTTACGACATCTTGTTGCAGGATAACCACAAGCGGGTCTCGAAATCGAACATAGGGCCACAAGGCTGTTGGAGGAATGCCCGATTTGGGAGAGAACGCTCTCACAGGTCATGTGAGGCCTGTCCACCGGAACATGTGGTGCCAACAGAGTGCCAGGTTCAGGGGGTCCCGGGTCCGCAGCCGCATGGGGGTTTAAGTGCGGCGCACCCGGTAACGATGAGGGATAGGGCCTGGTGCTTGCTGGGGGGCAGCACCGAAGTCGAAAGACCGGTCCGGTGAATTTCGTCACGTGGCGCCCGGGGTCTTCGGACTCCGGGCGTTTCGCTTATTTGACGTGCTTAAGAGCCTCGTCGAGAACACGTGCAAAGCACGCGATAACGACCGATTCCGCCCCAGCTCGCTTGAGCGCCTTCACACATGCGGTGCTGGTTGCACCGCTCGTCAGCACGTCATCGACAAGTATGATATGACGCCCCTTAACGCCCGCTGGTTTTGCAACTTCGATTGCGCCGGCCAGGAACTTGGCACGCGCCTTCGCTCCCATTCCCCCGAGGCTCGGAGTGCGCTTAGTCCGCCTCAATCCATCGACCAGCAGATCTCCGCAGCCGATCTTTTCCAGTTCGCGCGCGAGCAGCGCCGCCTGATTGAAGCCTCTCTGCCACTGGCGCCAACGATGCAATGGGACCGGCACGATCAGCCGCTCTTGGTCGCTCTCGGGAAGGCGCGCGCTGATCATGCGGGCCAGCAAGGGCGCCAGCGCGATCCTCTTACCATGTTTGTATGCAAGTACGAGTTTGCGTGACGTGTCGGTATAAAGTGTCCCGGCTGCAATACCGTCGTGCGGCGGCGGGGCACCGAGGCATGGTGCGCAGATCGCTTCCCCCTTTGGACCGCTCTCGCCGAACGGTCGCTGGCACATTGCGCAGCTCGGATCACCCGGAATGGCGAGGCCCGACCAGCATCTCGCGCAAAGCCCGCCATGCTCGCCAACACCGTCGCCACAGGCAGGGCACCTCGGCGGGTAAACGAGATCGACGAGCGGGGCGATTCCTTCCCCGATGGTCCTGCGCAGTTTGGTTACTCTCCCCACAAGGTCTTGCTGCACCGCTTGCAAGGTCGATGCAAGCACGGCAGGTCCCGCCGCATGGATTCGCAGGCCCCTCCCCGCATCTTCAGCCGCGCCCGCCGCCGAGCAGGACTACGCCGCGCGCTCGTTCGCCAGTCACAGCGCGACGCAGCGCGTTATGTCCTTCAGGACATGGTCGAAGATGTGCTGGACCGGCTCGAATTCATGCGTTTCGAACCTGCGCGGGTTCTCGTTATCGGGGACTGGACCGATACTCTCGCGCTGTCGCTCAGGGGGCGCGGTTCCGATGTCGTCGAAGGCAGCGTGCGGACGATCGACGAGGAATTGCCACTAGAGGGTGCGCCCTTCGATCTGATTGTCAGCCTCGCCTCGCTCGATCGGGTCAATGACTTGCCCGGCGCATTGCTCCATATGCGGAGCGCTCTGGCGGACGACGGCATCATGATAGCCAGCATTATCGGTGCTGGAAGCCTCGCCAATCTGCGTCGCGCGATGATTGCGGCAGAGCCCGACAGGCCGGCGGCGCGTATGCATCCGCTGGTCGACAATTCGGCGGCATCGTCACTTATGCAGCGCGCGCTGTTCAAGCGGCAGGTGGTCGACAGCCACACGCTCGAGGTCTCGTTCGGTTCGCTAGACCGGCTGGTGTCCGACCTTCGCGATCAGGGGCTTGGATCGAGCCTCGCCAATCCCGCGCCGCCACTTGGCAAAGCCGCTTTGGAAAGGGCCAGAAAGGCCTTTTTGACGGCTGCCAATGGGCAGGATCGGGTGATCGAAACCTTCGAGATTCTCACCCTAACCGGCTGGAAAAACTAACGAAGGCTGGCCTGCGCTGCTGCGAGCCGGGCGATCGGAACGCGGTAAGGCGAGGCGCTGACATAGTCGAGCCCGGTCTTCTCGCAGAATGCGATACTGGCCGGATCGCCGCCATGTTCGCCGCAGATCCCGAGCTTGATGCCTTCGCGCGTATTGCGCCCGCGTTCGGCGGCCAGTTCGACCAGCTGACCCACTCCGTCGATGTCTAGGCTGACGAAGGGATCGCGGGCGAAGATGCCCTTGTCGACATAGTCGGTCAGGAACCGGCCCGCATCGTCACGGCTGACACCCAGCGTGGTCTGCGTGAGGTCATTAGTGCCGAAGCTGAAGAACTCGCCCACCTCCGCGATTTCGCCTGCCATCAGAGCCGCGCGCGGAAGTTCGATCATCGTACCTACGAGGTATTCGACCTTGCAGCCCGACGCTTCGAAAACTTCACCAGCTACGCGGTCGACGACGGCCTTGAGTAGCTCGAGTTCCTTGCGCGTTGCCACTAGCGGGATCATCACTTCGGGCACCGGCGCTTCGCCGCTGCTCTTTGCGACTTCGCAAGCCGCCTCGAAGATCGCGCGAGCCTGCATCTCGTAGATTTCGGGATAGGTGATGCCGAGGCGGCAACCACGATGGCCCAGCATCGGGTTGAATTCGTGCAATTCGCCCGCACGTCGCTTCAGTTGTTCGGCGCTCTTGCCTGTGGCCGAGGCCAGCTCCTCGAACTCGGCATCGCCATGCGGGAGAAACTCGTGAAGCGGCGGATCGAGCAGGCGGATCGTGCACGGAAGACCCGTCATCACTTCGAAGATCTTCACGAAATCGGCGCGCTGTTCGGGCAGCAGCTTTGCCAGCGCCTCGCGACGGCCAGCTTCATTGTCGGCTAGGATCATCTGGCGCACGGCACTGATGCGGTCTGCATCGAAGAACATGTGCTCGGTCCGGCACAGGCCGATACCTTCGGCACCGAACTGGCGCGCCATGCGGCAGTCGGTTTCGGTCTCGGCATTGGTGCGGACGCGCATGCGCCGATGCTTGTCGGCCCACTCCATGAGCGTGCCAAAATCGCCTGCGAGTTCGGGTTCGATGGTGGCGACTTCACCCGCCATGACCTGGCCGTTGGCGCCGTCGATGGTAATCGTGTCGCCTTCCTTCAGATCTCGATTGCCGATGGTGAGCGTGCGGCCTTCGCGTGCGATAGCAACCTGCGAAGCGCCCGAAACGCAGGGACGCCCCATGCCGCGCGCAACCACGGCCGCGTGGCTGGTCATACCACCGCGTGCGGTGAGGATGCCGGTTGCGGCGTGCATGCCGTGAATGTCCTCGGGGCTGGTTTCGACGCGGACGAGGATGACCTTCTCGCCGCGGTTGGCCCATAGTTCCGCTGTATCGGCATCGAGCACGATCTTGCCGCTGGCAGCTCCGGGCGATGCAGGCAGGCCGGTCGTCATGACATCGCGAGGCGCGTCGGGGTCGAGCGTCGGGTGCAGCAGCTGGTCGAGGGCCATCGGATCGACGCGCAGGATCGCGGTCCGCTCATCAATCAGCCCTTCGCCCACCATGTCGACCGCGAGCTTGAGCGCGGCCTTCGCCGTACGCTTGCCATTGCGCGTTTGCAGCAGCCAGAGTTTGCCCTGCTGCACAGTGAACTCGATGTCCTGCATGTCGGTATAATGCTTTTCGAGCAGGTCGAAGAGATGCGCGAGTTCAGCGAAAGCTTCGGGCATGGCTTCTTCCATGCTCGGCTTGTCGGCACCGGCAGCCTCGCGCGCAGCCTTGGTGAGGTACTGCGGCGTGCGGATGCCCGCCACAACATCCTCGCCCTGCGCATTGACCAGCCATTCGCCATAATAGGCTTTCTCGCCGGTCGAGGGATCGCGCGTGAACGCAACGCCGGTTGCACTGGTGTCGCCCATATTGCCGAAGACCATCGCTTGCACGTTTACGGCCGTGCCCATGTCGTGCGGGATGTCGTTGAGGCGGCGATAGACCTTGGCGCGCTCCGTATCCCAGCTGTCGAATACCGCGCTGATCGCGCCCCAGAGCTGTTCGATCGGGTCCTGCGGGAACGGCTTGCCCAGCTCCTGCTCGACGATCGACTTGTACTCGGCGACGAGCGTCTTCCACTCATTCGCCGACAGCTCGGTATCGGCGTAGTAGCCGTTATCTTCCTTGGTAATCTCGAGCGCTTCTTCGAATAGCCCGTGATCGACCCCGAGGACGACGTCGCCGTACATCTGGATGAAGCGGCGGTAGCTGTCCCAAGCGAAGCGTTCGTCCCCGGAGGTATTCGCGAGCCCCTCGACAGTCTCGTCATTGAGACCGAGGTTGAGGACAGTGTCCATCATGCCCGGCATCGAGATCGCTGCGCCCGAACGCACCGAGACGAGCAGCGGATCGGCAGCATCTCCGAAGCCTTTGCC
>JABDNC010000130.1 GCA_013001165.1 Erythrobacter sp. | reverse complement strand
ACCGAAATCCCGGGCGAAGTGGCAAGGTCGCCCGTCGCCTCGCGGGCAAGCCGGTCGATCGCGCGCTCGTAACTGGCGCGATAGCGTTCCGCATCGGCATAGGTCATAGCCGCTTCGCCAAGCATGTCGAAGCTGTGGGTCAGCCCCTTCGCGCGTTCGGGTGCTGCGCGCTTCAGGGATTCGTTGATCGTGCGGCCGTAGACGAACTGTCCGCCGAGGATGCGCATGGCCTGCAAGGTCGCCTTGCGGATGACCGGCTCGCCGAGGCGGTTGACGGCACGCTTGAGCGTGGTGCCCATGCCCTTCTGTGCTTCTTCGGGCCGTTCAAGCACTTCGCCCGTGAGCATCAGCGAGAAGGTCGCGGCATTGACGAAGGTGGAAGAGCTTTCGCCCATATGCTCCGCCCAGTCGATATCGCCGATCTTGTCGCGGATCAGCGCGTCGGCAGTCGGCGCATCGGGCACGCGAAGCAGCGCTTCCGCGAGGCACATCAGCGCCACACCCTCTTCGGTGGCGAGGCCATACTGGTGGAGGAAAGCATCGATACCGGAAGCCTTCCGGCGGCGCGCGCCTTCGATCAGCTTGCCGGCGAGTGCAGCGGCCTCTTCATGTTTTGCAGCGGCGTTCGCGGCCTGTGCCATCCGCTCGGCGACACAGGCATTTTCCTCGACCTTGTAGGCCTCGCGCAGGGTCTGGCGGGAAATGGGGGTAAGGCGAACAGGATCGTGCAGGGCCATGCGACTCCGAGCAGCTAGAATTGAACTGCCCGCCACTTGGACCCGAAGCCGGGCGCTTTCAAGCTTTGTGAACGCTGTGCCGACCCTACGGCGCGGGGGCCTCTGATCTGCGGGCAAACCATTGCCCGACCCGCGCACAGGCATCCTCGGACAAGTGCAGCCCAAGCTTGCTCCGCCGCCACAGCACATCCTGCGCACAGCGCGCGTATTCGTGCTCGACCAGATAGGCGAGTTCCGCCGCGTAGAGATCGCCGCCGAAATGCTCGCCCAGCTCCTCGATCGAGCCCGCATCGCCGATCACCATGTCGAGCCGCGTTCCATAGGCGCGCGCCAGCCTGAGGACGGTTTCGGGCGGGAGCCAGGGGTGGCGTTCGCTTCCCTGCCAGAGGAACCTGGCGAAGTCGCGATCTGCCATGTCCCCGCCCGGAAGCGGCGCATGTGCTGTCCAGCTCTTGCCCGGAACGGTCATGTGCGCGGCGAGCTTTTCCAGCGCGTGCTCCGCCAGCTTGCGATAGGTCGTGATCTTGCCGCCATAGACCGACAGGATCGGCGCGCCGCCTTCGCTGTCGACCTCGAAGACATAGTCGCGCGTGACGGTCGAATTGCTGGCCGCCTTGTCCTCGTAGAGCGGGCGGACGCCGGCATAGGTGTGGACGATGTCCTCTTCGGTAACCCCGCTCCTGAAATAACGCGTCACCGCCTCGCGCAGGTAGGTGCGTTCTTCGGCACTGATCTCCACGCTATCGAGATCGCCTTCGTAGAGCATGTCGGTGGTGCCGATCAGCGTGTAGTCGCGCTCGTAGGGGATCGCGAAAACGATCCGCTTGTCGGGCTGCTGGAAGATGTAGGCATGCTCGCCCGGATAGGCGCGCGGCACGATGATGTGGCTGCCCTTGACGAGCCTCAGATGCGCCGGTGTGCCCGCGCCGAGCGCAGTCTTCGCCACCGTATCGACCCACGGTCCCGCGGCATTGATCACGCAGCGAGCCGCGACATTCCGCTCGCTGGCGTTGTCCCTGAGAGTTGCGGTCCAGCTGTCGCCATGCCGCTCCAGCCCGGTGCATTCGGTCCGGGTAAGGACTTTCGCCCCGTGCGCCTCGGCATCCATTGCCGTCAGCACGACGAGGCGCGAATCCTCGACCCAGCAATCGGCGTATTCGAAGCCCGACTTCAACCCGTCCTGCAGGATCGACTGGTGCGGCGCGATGCGCAGGTCGACACTGTGCGAACGGGGCAAGCTCTTCTTGCCCCCGAGCCGGTCGTAGATCGCAAGCCCAATCCTAAGCATCCACTTGGGGCGCATGCCCGGTTCGTGCGGCAGGACGAAGCGCAGCGGCCAGATGATGTGCGGCGCATTGGCGAGCAGCACCTCGCGTTCGCGCAAGCTCTCTCCGACCAGCCGGAATTCGAACTGTTCCAGATACCGCAAGCCGCCGTGAACCAGCTTGGTGCTGGCCGAGGAGGTGTGCGAGGCAAGATCATCCTTTTCGACCAGCAGGACGGACATGCCGCGCCCGGCGGCATCGCGCGCAATTCCTGCGCCGTTGATCCCGCCGCCGATGACTAGAAGGTCGTAAGTCTCGCTCATTCGGCGCGGAACAGACGCCCGGCGACCGCGTCCAGCTTGGTCATCAGTTCGCGATCATGCTTGTCCGGCGCAGTCAGAACGGCATCGTCGAGCGCGGTATCGATCGGCGAAGGCGTGCGTTTCTTCGGCAGGCCCTTGCAGAATGCCTCGACCGCCTTGACCGCGGTGGCGGAGTTCGCGTTCATCTGTTCGATGATCACGCCGACATCGACAGCATCCTCGCTGTCGCGCCAGCTGTCCCAGTCGGTGACCATGGCGAGCAGCGCGTAGGGCAGTTCCGCCTCGCGGGCGAGCTTTGCTTCGGGCATACCGGTCATGCCGATCACTTCCGCACCCCAGTGACGGTAGAGCTTGCTTTCGGCGCGGGTGGAGAACTGCGGGCCTTCCATGGCGAGGTAGGTCGCGCCTTCGGTCACATCGGCACCGGCCTTCTCGGCGGCCTTGGCGGCATGCTTGGAAAGCCGCGAACAGACGGGATCGCCCATCGAGACATGCGCGACGAAACCGCTGTCGAAGAAGGTCGAGGGGCGGCCCCTGGTGTTGTCGATGAACTGGTCGACCGCGACGAAGCGGCCCGGCGCCAGTTCCTCCGACAAAGAGCCGACCGCGCTGATGGCGAGGATGTCGGTGCAGCCTGCACGCTTCAAGGCATCGATATTGGCGCGCGCATCGACCTTCGAGGGTATATGGACATGCCCGCGGCCGTGACGCGGCAGGAAACGCACGCGGACATGGCCGATGGTGCCGCACAGGATCTTGTCCGAGGGTTTACCCCAGGGCGATGTCACTTCGATCCACTGGCGGTCTTCCAGCGCGTCCATCGCGTAAAGGCCCGAGCCTCCGATAATGCCGATGGTCCACTCGCTCATGTATATTGCCCCCTGATTGCCCCGGCCATTGCCCATGCACGGGGCATGTCACCGGAGGGTTGGCGCTTTGGGTTAACGGTCAGGCAGGGGTGAAGAAAGGCAAGGCACAAGTAAAGCATGCACTTATTTGGCATGCGCAAACCTATTCATGCTGCAATGCAGCGTGCCAGCTTGACTCCTCAGGCACTTTGCCGCGCAATCATCGTAGATAAGAAGACCCATGGGAGAACCGGACCGTGCCGGAATTGCAGCCGCTGACATTTGCCACACTCACGCATCGCCTCCGCGAGCTGCACCAACGCACCCAGGAAACGCCGCTGTTCAACCCGGTTTTCCAGCTGGCCCATGACTTGTCCCGCGAACTCGAAGCCGGCGAAATCTCGCTCGGCGACATTGCCTCGCTGATCGGCGAGCTAGAAACCCGCTCGCTGGAGGCGCGGGCCGACCGGCTGTGCGCCCTCGTCAAGCCGCAGGACACCGCAAGGCGGATGGAGGAATTCTGCAAGGCTTCGGACGGTTTCGAGGCATTTCGTGACCACTGGTCGCACCCGCAGCTCCACGTCGTCTTCACCGCCCATCCGACATTCCTGCTGACTCCCGACCAGACCGATGCCGTGGCCGAGGCTGCCGGTGGCGGCGATCCGGTTTCGGCAACGACGAACGCCGAACGTCCCGAAATATCCCTGCAGTACGAGCACACCCGCGCGATGCGGGCGCTTGCCCATGCGCAGGATGCGCGTGATGAAATCAATCGCAGCGTACTGTCCTGCGCGGCATCGCACTGGCCCGACCAGTGGCGCAGCCTCGATCCCCTGCCGTTCCGTTTCGCCAGCTGGGTCGGCTACGACATGGACGGGCGCACCGATATCAAGTGGTACACCTCGATCGCCTTCCGCCTGTCCGAAAAGGCGCAACGGCTCGAACGCTATGCCGCGCAGCTCGAGGAAATCGACGCAGGCCACGCGTTGGTCGCACAGCTGCGCGCGGCACAGGCCCGCGCCGCTTCGAGCGCAGAGGAGTTTGCAGGCGACCTTTCGAACCATGCGGACCTGTCCGCCGCGGCAAACCGCCTGACAGCAGAAGGCGACGACAAGCTGCTGAGCCTCGCGCCGCTGGTTTCGCAGCTTGAGGAAGAAGCGCTGTCAGCCGATGCCGATCGTGCGATTGCGTTGAAGACGCTCGCCTCTGCGATGCGCGCAGACGGGCTCGGCATGGGCCATATCCATTTCCGCGTGAACGCCAAGCAGCTGCACAATGCGATCCGATCGCGCATCGAAGGAGGGGCAGAGCTCGACCTCGGCAGCAAGGGGGCCGTCGGCGCGCTGCGCGAACTGGTTTCGAATGCCGAGCCGCTATCGGCCAATTTCGCTTCGCTGGCTGTCGAAAGCTCAACGGCGGTACGCCAGTTCCTCGCCATGGCGCAGATCCTCAAGCACGTGGATGCCGACGCGCCGATCCGCATGCTGGTGGCCGAGTGCGAACAGCCCGCGACCGTTCTTTCCGCACTCTATTTCGCCAAGCTGTTCGGCATCGAGGAAAAGGTCGACGTTTCGCCGCTGTTCGAGACCGAGACCGCGCTCGAACATGGCGGGCGCTTCCTCGATGCGCTGCTGAAGGAAGAGGCCTATCGCGATTATGCGAGGAAGCGCGGGCGCGTCGCTATCCAGACCGGCTTTTCCGATGCCGGCCGCTTCGTCGGGCAAATACCCGCCAGCCTTGCCATCGAGCGCCTGCAGGGCCGCCTAGCGAACGCCATGGCTGCAAACGAAATGACCGATGTCGCCGCGCTCGTTTTCAACACGCATGGCGAGGGCATGGGCCGCGGCGCGCATCCGGCAAGCTTCAAGGACCGCCTCGAATGGCCGATGAGCCCGTGGGCGCGCCGCCGCTTTGCCCGCGCCGGCATCCGGCTGGAGCCCGAGGCCAGCTTCCAGGGCGGTGATGGCTACATGTTCTTCGCCACGCCGAAGCTGGCGCTCGCGACGCTCTCGACGATTGCAGAGCTTGCGCCCGCCGACACCGATCCGGACGTGCCGACCGATCCCTTCTACCGGCGCACCGATCTCAGCCTCGACTTCTATCGCGCGATCAAGGATCACCAGCAATCGCATCTCGAAAGCCGGACCTACAGCCGTGCGGTGACCGCTTTCGGTCTAGGCCTGCTCAACTCGACCGGCAGCCGCGTGTCGCGCCGTCAGTCAGACCTCAGCGCAGACCGCGACATGAGCCTGCGCCAGATCCGCGCGATCCCGCATAACGCGATCCTCCAGCAGCTGGGCTATCCGGTGAACCTGATCGCTGGTCTCGGCAGCGCGGCAGAGAGCAATTACGAGTATATCGCCGAACTGCTTCGCGAAAGCCCGCGTGGCCGCCAGATCATGCGCTATGTGCGCGCCTCCAATGCTCTCGCCAGCATCAAAACGGTCGCCGCTTTTGGCGAGCTGTTCAACTCCGCCTATTGGGCCAGCCGCCCCTATCGCGGCACCGAGGAACACCTCGCACAAGCCTGCGAGACTTTGGCCGAGTATCTGATCCAGGACGACCGCAACGGCGTCTTCCGCCGGCTCGCATCGCGCTTGCGGGTCGATGCGCTCAAGCTGCACCGCCTGTTCGAACTGGTGCCCGACGAAGACCCGCATCCCGAGCGCGAGCAGGCCCGACGCACGATCGGCGTGCTCCAGTCGCTACGCCTCGCGCTGTTGCAGCACATGTTCCTGAAAGCCGTGTCGGTCCCTGCCTTCAGCCGCGCCAACGATATCTCCCGCCGCGACGTGCTGGAGATGGTCTTCACGCTGCGGATCGACGAAGCACTCGCCCAGATGCGCCGCGCATTCCCGGCAAGCTTCCCGATGACGCAGGACTTCGCGATGGAGGAAGGCGCCGAGTACCCGCGCGCAGGCAGCGAAGGCTATGACGCGATCCGGCGCGATTTCATCGACCCGATCGAGACATCCTATGCCCTTGCGCTGCGCATCTCGACCGCGATCGCCAACCAGTTCGGCGCGCACGGCTAGGCGCCGGGACTAGTCTTCACCGAGCCCCCATTGCTCCAGCGCGGGGGAGATGAAGACCTCCGCATTGTTGCCGAGCACGGCATCGCGCGTGGCGCAATAACGGTCGACCTTCGTGCCATACTGCTCGCGGATCGCCTTGGCATTCATCTGCGCATCCTTGCCCCAGTGCATGGAGAAGGGAATGTCCGCCTTCTTCAGCAGGTGTTGCAGGCGTTCCGCTGCCAGCGGGGCATCGGTGCCGAGGATGAAGTTCTTCGGCAGGCCATCGATATTGATGATTGCATTGTGATCGAAGCGCAGGAAACCCATCGTCGCCGGGCTCTTCTCGGCAAAGCGCACCGTGTAGACGAAGTCCTTGCTGAACTGGCGGATGTTGCCCTCGCCCTCGGCCATGTCCATCGCGATTTGCATGACCTCGCCCAGCCGCTCGCGCGGGACGGCGATCGCGGCGTTGTAGACGTCGACGCGGATATTCATCAGCCGGTGGGGGTGCCATTCGGCGGTGAGCTGCGAGAGCGTGCGCGGCGTGTCGCGTTCGTCGCAGGCGTGCTCCCTGAAATCGTCGAAGATACGCTGCGGCACATCGATAAGGTCGCGGATCCGCCCCTCGAGGTCCTCGGCGGGAAGCGGATTATCCTCCGGCTCAAGGTGTTTGGTAACGCCGATCAGGCCTTTCGCACCTTTCTCGCTGATGGCTTCGAGCGTCGTCCGATTGACCTGCCCGCCCAGCTTTTCGGGCTTGGCCTCGGTTTCGTATTCGAACCAGATGGTCTCGCAGACCTCATGGGCGAAACCGTCGAAGGGATCGAAGGTCAACTCGTAATAATGCGGGCTCGCGTCATCGGCGATATCACCCATCGCCTCGGCGAAGCGGCCCTGTTCGACCAGTTCGAACCAGTTGTCGGGCAGCGTGCGGGCGCGCTTGACGAGGCCGCAATAGAACTCGTCCACCGCCTCGATCAAATAGGCAGAGACAAAGCCCATGCCGCCAAGGTGCACCAGCGCATCGGCGAACATCGCGCTGTCGCCGACGGAAGCGAATTGCTCGATCCATTCGTCGCGCAGGACCGGGTGGTCGGGCGAGCCCAGCCACAGATCGCGCCCGTGACCGCGGGAGAGGATCATGCCCCGGACATGCGTTTCGCAGCCCGTCTCATCGAGCGTCGATCCGTGCGAGCCGGTGCCCACGATACCTGCCAGCGACTGGCCCTTGTGCGAACCGGCAGTGCGTAGCGACAGATCGCGCCCGCGTCGCCCGAGCCAGTCCATCAGCGCGTGAATCTTGGTGCCACCGGTTACCATTACATAGCGGTGCCGCCCGTCGATGCCTTCCCGGAAGGCCTCGGCCGGAAGCTGCCAGATGCCCTCGTCATCGTCGGTCGTCATATGCGTGGAGAAATTCTGATAGAGATCGCTCTGCGACCAGCCCGATCCGGTTACGCACAGCTCGCGATCCTTGCCCGCCTCGGAACGGATGAAATCCTGCAGGACCTGAGCGCGCGCGGCGAGTTCGACTGCGACATTATCGCCCGCCGTCTCGTGCAGCGCGGCCTTGCGGCGATGCAGCTTGGCGATCGAGCGGTGTTCGTTGATCCACGGCCCGCCGAAATGCTTCCTGATATCGGTCATCGCGATATGTCCCCCATATGCGCCATTCGCCTAGTGCCCCACAAACGAATGTCGTCGCTCTCCAATACCGCCTTCCCTCCGCTTGGCTATTGGTTAAAACCGACGCGTGGAAGGTGAACCTAGGGGGGAAGCATGTTCCAGACGATCCTGATTGCTATTGTGACCATCGCCGTACTGGTCGGCGCATTCCTGTTGCTAAGGAAATGGCTCAACTGGGGGCCGCAGGAAATTCCCTGCGCACATTTCCATGACCATGTGCATCACGCCGCCCCAAACCGGTTCGTCCGCGATATCCAGCGCGATGCAGTGATCGATCACCACGACGAAGACCCCGACCCGATGGCCGCCGAATTCAAGGAAATGGTGACCCGGTCTGCCGCACCCGCGCTGAAGAGCGCGCCTCGCCCCGTGGCTGAATTCGCCGGCGAGAGCGAGCGCGAGAAGGTCCTGATGCTGTCGGGCGGCGGCCAGTGGGGTGCCTATGGCGCAGGCCTGTTCAAGACCCTGCATGATCGCAGCGCCAACGGTCTGGCGATGAACAATGTACGCATCATCACCGGCATTTCGACCGGCTCGCTGCAAACGATCCTGCTGATGGTCGCGCTCGACCAGGAGGCGAAAGAGGAAACGCGCCGCTATGCGATGGAGCGCCTCGAATGGGGCTATTCGCCGACGAAGGAAAGCGACGTCGTCGACAACAAGGGCATGTTCCAGATGCTGCTGCGCGGCGCGCAGGCGGGCACCGGCCCGCTACGTAAGCGCATTCGCAACGCGGTCTACGAAAATGGCGATGCGACCATGCTGGAGGCGATCCGAGACAGTTCCATCGCGGGCTACATCGGTTTCGTCGAAGCGCATTGCGGGCTGTTCCACTATGTGGACGTGCGCGGCCTCGTGCGCGATGCGCCCGACTGGGAAAGCGCGGTCGATGCCCTGTGTGCCGCGACCATGGCTTCCTCCGCCATGCCCGTGTTCCACCAGCAGTTGCGCGTGACGCAGTGCAAGGATGGTGACCGCTCGCTCTATGACGGCGGCGTGCGGCGCTCGGTCTTCTTCGAACGGGCGATGGAAGCCATGCATGACGAGGTCCGCCGGCAGGCTGGCCGGCCCGAAGACGCCAACCCTCCTGGCCATGAGCAGGAGGAGGTCACGCCCGACTTCTTCGTGGTGCGCAACGGCCCCACGGTGCGGCATCCCGATCCCGATCTGGATATGAACGACGGCCCGCTCGCCAATGGCCAGCGCGGCTATGACCTGCTGGTCAACGAAAGCGAGATCGGCGCAATCGCCAATTTGCGCCTGCTCAACCCGCATGGCCGTATCTGGGTGACGACCGCCGACGGTTACGATTCCTTCGACTGCCAGTGCGACCATGCCGATTGCAGCAAGGAATCGGAGATGTTCAAGCCGGGCTTCATGGCCTGCCTGCGCGATCTCGGCCGCCACAAGGTCGAACGCGAGGGCGGTCCCTGGTGGGAAATGGCGACGCTGGATGCGCGCTCAGCGGCCGACGGTCACCGTCACCAGCACGCCTGAGGCGCGTTCGCTCCCCGCGATCCGCTCGCGCGCCTGGATGTCGAGATCGACGAAACCGCGGTGCGCGACCGTGTCCGTCTCGTCGAACCAGTGACGCAGGGACAGGCCGACGCCTGCGCCCAGCGCCTCCTCCTCGATGCGCCCGCTATCGAAATCCGCCCGCACGACTGCATAGAGCGTGAGCGTGGTGGAGGTTTCGTCCATCAGGAACGACTGCCCGAACCGCCCTTCGGCCAGCGCATAGGTCGTCTCGTGCTCGAACAGGTAAGAGACGTCGGCATAGTAATGCGCATAGGTCCAGTCGCGAGCCGCCATCTCCGGCTTCAGTCCGGCCCCGCCTGAAATCGCACCTCTCACCGACCAGTCGTCGAGCCCCTCTTCGTCGAGACCGACCAGCCTGCTCGCCTCCAGATTGAAATTGATCGAAGCGAGCGGTTTGTAGCGCAGGCCGATCCAGCCTTGGGCTGCGTTGCTCGCGGCAGGGGTAATGCCCTGGAAATCGGATAGGTACGCACGCGCGAAGACACTCACCGGCCGACCATTGCGCCATCCGCCGATGCGCCGCGACACCTCCGCGCCGATCTGCAAGGCTTCCTCGTCATCGAGCAGGGCCGGACCCAGCGGTCGACCGGCGGTGCTGTAGCTAGCCTGCGCGAGGAACGACCAGTCGCGCGTCAGCTCGCGGTTTTCGCGGCGGATTGCCTCGCGCTGCTCCGGCGAAAATGGCTCCTCTTCGGACTTGTCGAGCGCAAGGCCGATGTCGAAGAACCGCACCGCCCTGCGATCGAGCCCGCGGCGCTTCGCGCTATATCCGGCATCGAGCGCGGTTTGCCGGGTGAACCCGTCATGCAGCGCCTCGTTATCGAGGATGTCCTGCGCGGCGACATCGTCTCCAGCAGCAATCGCAATCATCGCCCAGTCGAGCGACTGGCGTGTCTGCAGCGCGGGATCGACCATCGCCCCATCGATTACCAAGCGCGCCGCAGCGAGATCGCCCGAATAGGCAAGGTTGAGTGCCTGTGCGCGCAGGAAATAGCTGCGCCTTGCCGGATCGGTTTCGAAACGGGCAGCGCTCGCGAACGCCTCTGCAGCAGCCTTGCTCATTCCCGATTGGGCGCGCGCTTCGGCAAGGAGCGCCCACCAGATCGCATTTTCGGAATCGCTTTCCAAAGCAGTTTCGGCACCGGCGATCGCCTGTTCGTACCTCCCGGCGCGATAATCCTCGAAGGGATCGGCTGCAGGGGCGTCCTGCGCCAGCGCTGCGCCCGAAATGCACGCGGATACCAGCATGCCGGTTGCGGCTATGCGCATTCACTTTCCCCACCCGTTGAGCACGCAGGGGTGCAACAAGAGCGCGAAGCGCGCAAGTGCTTGATTTGTCTTTGGAGATATCAGTCCGGTCAGGGGACTGTTGGTGCGGTCGAGAAGACTCGAACTTCCACGGCCTTGCGGCCACAACGACCTCAACGTTGCGCGTCTACCAGTTCCGCCACGACCGCACACAGTCTGCATCGGAAGCGAATCTCACATGCATGAGAAGCTTGGCTCCCGCCGGTAGGAGCGCGCCCCTAGCAACAGCTTTGCGAGGCGGCAAGCACCTATTTGCAGGTAAGAGCCCTAGAGCGGTGCCCAACCCACTTCCGCATAGACCGCCGCACGCGGCACATCGGTACGCGCTTCGTCGATCGTGACCGTTTCGCCGGGGGCCAGAGTGGGCTGCGGGGGCTGCACCACCCAGCTGTAAAGCTGGCGATCGCGCTCATCGACCATGCGGATCAGGACCGGCGGCGCCTTGCGCGATTCACGGGCCGTGTTGGTAATCTCGATCCGCGCGGTGAACATCCAGGTCTTGTTTTCCAGCAAGCGCCAGCGCTGCTGTTCGACCGGGAACTTCAGTTCGAGGTCAGGCTGCGCCGCACCGAACAGCGGCTTCTCGCCCGGCCACCAGTCGGGCGTGCCGAATTGCGACATGGCCAGCAGCGCACCGGCGGCGAGCAGGGCGAAGATCGCCGCTGCCCAGGTCCATAGCTTGAGTGTGTTCCGGCGCGGACCGAAGGGAGGCGCGTGATCGAAGCGCGAGACGAGGTCGTCCTCGTGCATCGGCTCATCCGCCGGGGCATCGAAATCGGGCTCCCGCTCAACCGGCTCGTCATAGGACGGCGGCATGCGCTCGTCGAAATCGGTCCAGCCGCTGGCGGGCTGGCGCGCTTCGGGTTCTGCCGGAGGCGGCGCCGCAGGTTCTTCAACTGCAGCAGGAGGCGGGGCCGGGGGCGGCGGGGCAGGCGCGGCCTCAGCTACTGCCTCGCTCGCAATCACGTCATCCGCGCTCGAGCCTTCCTGGTACCACGAGTGCTTGCACTTGGCGCAGCGCACGGTTCTTCCGTCGACGCCTATGGCGCTGTCGGGCACGACATAACGGGTGCTGCAGGCCGGGCATGCGATAATCATGGTGAATGAAAGCTCTATCGGGGCCAGCGAATCACGACAAGCGGCGCAGCTGTGTGCGAAAGCCCCAATTGGCTTTTTTCCACACCGAAGCGCGGTTATAGGCCCGAATAACGAAAATGGCCGTCCATATTTCCCTCGATCGCCCGGCAAACACCCGCCGATGAGCACGCATGAGAGCGATATCGTGCAGTTCGACAACGTCGGATTGCGCTACGGGACCGAGCGCGAGGTTCTCTCGAACATTTCGTTCACGCTGTTTTCGGGCCGGTTTTACTTCCTCACCGGTGAAAGCGGCGCGGGCAAGACTTCGCTGCTCAAGCTGCTCTATCTCGCGCAGCGCCCCTCGCGGGGGGCGATCCGCATGTTCGGGCGCGACGTCATCACCCTGCCGCGCGACAAGCTGCCCGCCTATCGCCGCCGCATGGGCGTTGTTTTCCAGGACTTCCGCCTCGTCGACCACCTTTCGGCCTTCGACAACATCGCCCTGCCCCTGCGGGTTTCCGGCGTCCGCGAGGCCGATCTGCGCGGACCGGTCGAAGACATGCTCGAATGGGTCGGCCTTGCTAACCGCGCCGATGCGCGCCCTGCCACGTTGTCGGGCGGCGAGCAGCAGCGCGTGGCCATCGCGCGCGCAGTGATCGGCAGGCCCGAAGTGCTCGTGGCCGACGAACCTACCGGTAACGTCGATCCCGACATGGCGCTGAAGCTGATGCGCCTGTTCGAGGCACTGAACCGGCTCGGCACGACGGTGGTGGTGGCAACCCACGACCTCCAGCTTTTGCGCAAGGTGCCCGACAGCCTGATCATGCGGCTGAGCAAGGGCAGCCTGCTCGACCCGACGGGCGCGCTCAAATACCCGCCACGCCGCAGCGGCGGAGGCGGCGCATGAAGCGTCCCCCGACAATCGGTAGCGCGGTCGATCGCGGTCTCGCCCCGTTCCGGGGCCGCCGCGCCGCGCACCTCCTTCCCAAGGCGCGCTTTGGCGGACCGATCCCCTGGGTCATCGCGGTCATGGTAGCGCTCACCGTGCTGGCGGCAGGCGGCGCACTCGCACTGTCCAACATGGTGTCGAGCGCGCGCGGCGATCTTGAAGGCAGCGCGACCGTGCAGGTTATCGAACCCGATCCCGACGCCCGGCAAGCCAAGGCCGCAGTCGTGGTCGACCTGCTTGCCCAGGACCCGGCAGTTGTCGGTTTCCGCGCGGTGCCCGAAGCCGAGGTCGCCGAACTGCTCGAGCCTTGGCTGGGCGGCGGCGAGGGGATGGAGGCTGTGCCCCTTCCCGCCCTGATCGATGTCGAATTGCGCGATGGCACAGGCACTGCCGAGCTCGGCCACATAGAGGCGGCGCTGCAGGACGCGGCACCGGGTTCGCGAATCGACAGCCAGGCGCAGTTCCTCGCGCCCGTACTCTCGGCATTGCGCGCGCTCCAGTGGATGGCGCTCGCCATGATCATCCTGCTTGCCTTTACCGGCGCTGCGGCCGTCTGGCTGGCGTCGCGCAACGTGCTGGGCGGCAATCGCGACACCATCGAGATCGTCCATCTCCTGGGCGGGAACGACGACCAGATCGCGCGGGTATTCCAGCGCTCGATCCTGTTCGATGCCATCGCGGGCGGCCTGCTCGGTCTTGTGGTTGGAGCAATCGCTATCACGCTGATGGCGAACCAGTTCGCCGCGCTTGATTCCGGAATGGTTGCAGGAGGGTCACTCTCCGCGCTCGATTGGGCCATACTTGCGCTAGTCCCGCTTTTCGCGGTCGGAATTGCCGTCTACACCGCGCGCATGACGGTAATCCAATCCTTGCGGAAAATGCTGTGATACTGCGCTTTTTCGCCGCCCTCTTCCTGATCTACGCCTTCGGCTTTCTCGCTTTTGCGGTATCGCTGCCCGCGCCTGCAGCCAAGACCGAAACCGACGCCGTTATCGTCCTTACAGGCGGGGCTGGCCGGATCGACCGCGGGATCGAGATTGTGGAGAGCGGCCTCGCCAAGGAAATGTTCGTCTCCGGCGTCGATCCTGAAGTGAAGCCTGCCGAATTCGCCGAGCAGTTCGAAGTCTCGCGCCGAACCATGAACTGCTGTGTCACGCTGGGCTTCCTCGCGGTCGACACGCGCAGCAACGCCGGCGAAGTGGCAGAGTGGATGAAGGAGAAGCAATTCACCTCCGTCCGCCTCGTCACGACCGACTGGCACATGGCCCGCGCGCATTCCGAAGTGTCGGGATCGCTGCCCGAAGGCACCACTATCGTGAAGGATGCCGTGGTCTCGCACCCTGCCCTTGGCACGCTGTTCCTCGAATACAACAAGCTCCTTGCCTCGGAAATCTCGCAGGGACTGCCGGTCTGACGCGATGATCCTGCTGCGCAATATCGTTTTCTATCCGGCGTTCTACCTCGGCTCTTTCCTGATCACCGCAGCCTCGCTGGTCAGCGCGCCCTTCTCGCTGGCCGCCTTTCGCCGCCGCGTGCGCAACTGGGGGCAGTGGCAGCGCTGGTGTCTCAAGCATATCATCGGCGCCGATGTCGTCATCGAAGGAGAGCCGCAGAGTGAACCGGCTCTCTACGCGATCAAGCACGAGAGCTTCTTCGAGGCGATCGATGCGCCCAACCTGCTCGATTGCCCTTCGGTCTTCGCCAAGCAGGAACTGTTCGCGATCCCCGGCTGGGGGCGCGCCGCGCTCGCCTACGGGCTGATCCCTGTAGCGCGCGACAAGGGCGCCAAGATGCTGATGGGTATGATCCGTAGCGCCAAGGCAATGGTGGCTGACGGTCGTCCGCTGGTGATCTTCCCCGAAGGTACACGCGTTCCGCATGGTGAGCGGCGACCGCTACAGGCTGGTTTCGCCGGGCTGTACAAGATGCTCGGACTGTCCGTGATCCCCGTCGCGGTCGAGAGCGGCCCGATATATCACCACTGGCTGAAGCGTCCGGGCACGATCACCTACCGGTTCGGCGAACCGATCCCGCCCGGCCTTCCGCGCGAAGAAATCGAGCAGCGCGTGCTCGACGCCATCAACGCGCTGAACGACTAAGCCGCTTCGGCAGCAGTCCTAAGGATTTCAGCAATCTCGTCCATCTGGTCGGGCGTTCCGATGGTGATGCGCAGGCCGTGCGGCAGACCCTGCCCGGGCAGGTGACGCACTGCGTATCCGCCTTGCGCCAACGCGGCGAGCGCGGCCTCAGCAGTCAGC
Source organism: Erythrobacter sp. (assembly GCA_013001165.1). Classification (GTDB taxonomy): domain Bacteria; phylum Pseudomonadota; class Alphaproteobacteria; order Sphingomonadales; family Sphingomonadaceae; genus Qipengyuania. The sequence continues at coordinate 1,943 of JABDNC010000130.1, read as the reverse complement.
CTGCCTTCGAACAGAACGAGCAGGAAGTTGGCCTTGCTGGGCACCGCGCGCAGGCCGTGATTGCCCATGCCCGCAATCGCATCGGCAAAGCGAGCTAGCTCGCGGTTGTTGGTTTTGCGCGATCTCGCCACGAAGCCCTGATCGCCCAGCCCGGCAATTGCGGCCTTCTGTCCCGATAGTGTGACGTTGAACGGCCCTCGGATGCGATTGAGCGCATCGATGAGATGCGGTGCGCCGGTCGCCCAGCCGATCCGCTCGCCCGCAAGGCCGTAGATCTTGGAAAAGGTCCGCGTAACCAGCACGTTCTGATGCGCTTCGGCGAGCGCGAGCCCGCCGTCGTCCTCGCCCGCCTCGAGATATTCGCCATAAGCCTGGTCGACGACCAGCAGCACATCGGCGGGCAGGCCTGCGTGCAGCCGCCCGATCTCGTCGCGGGGAAGGAAGCTGCCGGTCGGATTGTTCGGATTGGCAACGAAGACCACGCGCGTGTTGTCGGTCACCGCGCCGAGCAGCGCATCGACATCGGTCGCATAGTCGGCATCTGCCGCCTCGACCGGCGTCGCGCCGCATCGCCTTGCCGCGATCTCGTAGACCACGAAGGAAAAGCGCGCATAGAGCACCTCATCGCCGGGACCCGCAAAGGCCTGCGCGGCGAGATTGAGCAGCTCGTCCGAGCCGGTGCCGCACACGATGCGCGCCGGATCGATGCCGTGCACCTCGCCGATCTTCGCGCGCAATGCCGTGGAGTCCGGATCGGGATAGCGGGCGGGTCCGGTCGGCTCCGCCAGCGCTGCCAAGGCATGTTCGCTGCATCCGAGCGTATTCTCGTTCGCCGACAGCTTTATAAGCTCGCGGCCGTCTGCGCCCTTGCTCTTGCCGGGGACGTAGGCGTGGATCTTTTCGATCCAGGGTTTCATTTCGGGTTTGTCTGCCATTGCGGCTTCGGCGCATGAAAGAAAAAGCGCCCTTCGACAAGCACCTGTCGTGGCGCTAGAGGCGGATATATGGCCGGGGCATCACGAACACTGACATTGCCGAACGCGCTGCCGCTCGACGGTGGCGGCGAGCTGGTGGATGCCACACTGGCCTACGAGACCTATGGCGAGCTGAATGCCGACAGGTCGAACGCCATCCTGCTGTGTCACGCGCTGACTGGCGACCAGTATGTCGCTTCGCCGCACCCCGTCACCGGCAAGCCGGGCTGGTGGGAGCGGATGGTCGGCCCGGGCAAGCCGATCGACACGAACCGCTATCACGTCATTTGCGCCAATGTGATCGGCAGCTGCATGGGCTCGAGCGGCCCGGCGAGCGAGGCTTCGGACAGCAAGCCCTATGCGATGCGCTTTCCGGTCATCACCATCCGCGACATGGTGCGCGGCCTCGTCGCGCTGCTCGATGCACTGGAGATTGAGACTTTGCACGCGGTCGTGGGCGGTTCGATGGGCGGAATGCAGGCGCTGAGCCTTGCCGCCAACTGGCCCGAACGTGCCGCGCGCGTGCTCGTCATCGCTTCGACCAGCCGCCATTCGGCGCAGAACATCGCCTTCCATGAGCTTGGTCGACAGGCGATCATGGCCGATCCGAACTGGCGGCAGGGCGATTATTACGATGCGCACGACCAGCCCGATGCAGGCCTCGCGGTGGCACGCATGGCGGCGCATATCACCTATCTGTCGGAAGAGGCGCTGACCGAGAAATTCGGACGCAATTTGCAGGATCGTGACGCGAAGAGCTTCGGCTTCGATGCCGATTTTCAGGTCGAAAGCTATCTGCGCTACCAGGGCAGCGGCTTCACCCAGCGCTTCGACGCGAACTCCTATCTCTATATCACCCGCGCGATGGATTACTTCGACCTTGCCGAAGAGCATGGCGGCAAGCTCGCCGATGCCTTTGCCGGGACGAGCGCACGCTTCTGCCTCGTCAGCTTCGACAGCGACTGGCTC